>CAITIF010000375.1 GCA_903892365.1 uncultured Pirellula sp.
CCGATTCAATCTCCGGAGTGCGCCAGCCACGAATGAACTTGCCTTGATCGTCAAAAACTTGAATGCGGCCCGTTTTGTCCGCTACATAGATGCGGTCGGAACTGTCGATCGTGATCGCCCTGGGCTTTTGAAAACGACCGTCCGCAAGGCCTCGTTGCCCAAATACAAGATCGGGCAAATCCGATCGTCCACTCGCGTCCGTTCCCGTGCAACCTGGCAAGCCACCCACCAAAGGAATTGCGGATGCGCCTACCAAGAGGGCTCCAGCCGAAAATGCATTTTGAAGAAATGTCCGCCTTTTCTGCATTGCTTCCACGTTTTTAGCTCGGCTCGGCGCCATATCTCTTGGGGGCAGGAAACTTATCTTCAGGCACACGATTCGGCCACGCGGGGAATCGACCGGCTCTGCAACATCCGATATCATACCGGATTGGTATTCAAAAACACAGAATCAGCCGATCTGATTCTGTGGGCTTTGCTCCTGGATCGGAATGTAATGCTACCTGTATGACGAAGATTCTAAACTGGAAACATTCCGATGATCCTCGGGATGTTGTTCATCTGGCAGTACAAGCCTTAACCGAAGGCCATATTGTTGCGCTTCCATCGAGCAATTCTTACCTACTGGCCGCCAGTGGGCTTCAGCCAGACGCTGTGTCGAAACTGAACGAGTACGCTAAACCGAGCCCCATTGGGCTTTCGCTGGTAATGCGTGCCGCCGATGAAACATTGGATTACTTTCCTGATCTGAGCTCCGCAGCGCGTCGGTTGGCAAATAAATTATGGCCCGGGCCCGTCATGATCAGCTTGAAGGATTCCCACCCCGCCAGCCTCGTCAAGTGCATGGCGCCCTCCGTGTCCGATCTGTTGACGCAAGACAGTGAACGGATTCACGTGTGGCAACCTCATCACGAGGTGCTGGATTACGTCGGGAAACTGTTTTCAGGACCACTCGTTTGTGCCTTGGCGACCGGCCCCAAAAACCCGTTTGCCCCGCAATTGAGCGATTTGCAAACCGAGCTGGCCGTGCTTGCAATCGATGATGGGGTCGCAGAAGCGCCTGGAATACCAACGATTGTCCAAATCGATGGAAACCAAGGTCAAGTTGTTCATCAAGGAATCGTCGGGGAAGATGCCCTGAAGAGCATGTCGCAATGGATCGTTTTGTTTGTGTGCACCGGTAACACTTGCCGCTCTCCCATGGCACAAGCCATGATGCAACGAAAGATTGCAGAGCGATTCAGCGGCACTTCGAAAAACGGGAACACACCCGTGGTGGCAATTTCAGCTGGCGTTTCTGCCTTTGGCGGCGAACCTGCCTCGCACGGCGCCGCAGCGGCTATCAAAAGCTTCGGAACCACGTTAGACCAACATCAAAGCACTCAATTGAATTCGCGTCTGGTAGAACAGGCGGATTTGATTTTGGCGATGGGGAATCGCCATCGTCAAGTGATCACCTCGCAGTGGCCAGCCATGGCACACAAGGTGCACTTGATCTCTCCCGACGGCAATGAAATCAGCGATCCATTTGGTGGTCCATTGGAGATCTACCAACGATGCGCATCGCAGCTCGATCAACACACATCCTATTGGATTGATCAACTTAACTTGGAATCGCTCATACAATGGCGATAGAGCAGTCGGATGAATTCACTTTTGCAAATGAATGGAGTTTAAACAATGCGAATCGCCTTAGGTAGCGATCATCGTGGGTTTCAAATCAAAGCCAAGCTCATCACTTTGTTGACCGCGGACGGTCACGAAGTCGAAGACTTTGGCACGCAAAGCGATCAACCTGTGGACTACCCCGACTTCGCAATCGAAGTTGCAAAACGGGTCGCCAACGGATCGGTCGAGCGAGGTATTCTTATTTGCGGTACCGGTTTCGGTATGGCTATCGCCGCCAATAAGTTTCACGGTGTCCGTGCTGCCGCTTGCGCTGATGAAGTGATGGCAGAAATGTGCCGGCGACATAACGACGTCAACGTATTGTGCTTGCCCGGTGACTTGATCGGGGACCGCCCAGTTGGAGATCTAGTACGTGTCTGGTTAGCAACGGAGTTCGAAGGTGGCCGGCATACGCGACGGCTTGAGAAGATCGTTGAAATTGAAAAGCATGCTGGTTAGAGTCTAACTCTCGTTGGAAAATTTTGCGTTTCCCGTGACTCCGGATACATTGATGACGTTTAGTATTCCATTTGGAAACGTAAAACCATGAATATTGTCGAGTCATTGCAAGGACAGTTTTCTAGCGAGCTCTACAAAAAGCTCGGCGGTCTCGTCGGCGTGCACGAATCCGACATGGGAAGGTTGGTTCAAGCTGGGATCCCAAGTATCCTTGCCGGTCTAGCTCTGGTTGCCTCGAAACCGTCGGGCGCCCAAAGCATTGCTAAAGCTCTTGATGGCTTGGGACCAAACGCATTCGGCTCTCCCGAAAAAATGCTGGAATCAGGGGCTCTGAATTCCGGTGGAAGCCAGCTTAGTAACTTGCTCGGCATCAACCTAGTCGACCAGGTCGCAACTTCTGTTTCGGCTTATACACACGTGAACCTTTCCACGGTTAGGATTGGTTTGGGCTACCTAACACCCTTTGCATTAGGCGCAATCGGTGCGGAAGCCGCCAATGCCGCCGAAGCGGATGGTGCCAACGTGGGAACCGATGGCGTTACCCACCCAACGGTAAAAATTTTCGATGCGACGTCAATCACAAATCTGTTCCGAAAGCACCGACAAAGTATCTTGTCTGCCATCCCCGAAAAACTCCCTCTGGCTTCGATCCCAAGCTTTCAAGCATTCATCAAAAAAGCTTCCCAAGGGGACCAGGAACCCTCCTCTGAACATCCCAGCATTTTTGGTGTGGCTCTCGTTTCGCTCGCCGTTCTCGCCGCTATTGCCGTTGCAGCGTTTTTTGTATTCGATCGTAAAGGTACGAACGAACCCAAGAATGCTCAATTCACGCCGTCGGCGACAAGCGCACGCCCCAGGATGATCTTGGGAACCACCGGTGCGGTTACTAGCGTTTTCGATCCAACGGACGAAGTCGCTAAGAAGGAAGGTATCCCCAAAGCAATCACTTCCATCAAATCACGAGTCAAGGAATCGGTGAATAGCTTAGCAACTGTCCTGGAGAGTTTTGAAGATGCATCGATCGCGGAAGCGAACTCACCCACACTGACGGAAGCGATCAACAACCTGGACGCCCTGGCTGAAAGCGTCAAGTCCATGCCGGCAGAAGGTAGATCCGTGGTGGCATCGCTCGCGAAATCCTACTCCGAACAATTAAACCCGCTCATCGAAAACGTACTTCAAATGCCAGAACTAAGCGACTCGATCCGAAAATCGCTTCTTCAGGTCCGGGACAAATTGCAAGCCATGGCTGGCTGAGAAAGCAGTTCTTTGAAATGAGCACCACAACCGATCTTTCGAACGAAGATTCAATACGCCAAGCTGCCCCAGCACGGCTTGCTAGCATCGACATCTATCGCGGCATGGTCATGTTTCTCATGCTTGCTGAAATGCTTCGGCTTGAAGAACTGCACAAAATTGCCAACGATGGCGGATGGCTATCCAAGGTGTTCGGCTGGATAAGCTTTCATACCTCGCACGTCCAATGGCACGGTTGCTCGCTCCATGACATGATCCAACCAAGCTTCACCTTCCTGGTTGGAACTGCCATGGTCTTTTCGCTCGCGTCGCGAAAAGCCAAAGGTCAATCCTGGGGTGGCATGTTTTTGCACGCAATGCTACGCAGTCTGACCCTCATATTCCTCGGTATCTTCCTGAGAAGCCTTGGGAAGCCCATAACGAATTTCACTTTCGACGACACCCTGACACAAATTGGACTTGGGTACTGGATCCTGTTTTTGCTTTCCGGATTGTCCAAGCGAGGACTAATCATCAGCTTGAGTATCATCCTGGTTGGGTATTGGATCGCGTTCATTGCGTATCCTTTGCCAGGGCCCGATTTCTCCTACGAAAGCGTCGGCGTTGCATCGACATGGTCCGAGCACGACTCGGGACTCGCTGCTCACTTCAACAAGAATTCCAACCTCGCATGGGCTTTCGATCGATGGTGGATGAACCTGTTTCCTCGCGAATCACCGTTTCCTTTTTCGGCCGGAGGCTATGCGACACTCAGTTTTATCCCCACCCTGGGAACCATGCTGCTCGGCCTAATTGCAGGTCGCATCCTTCAGCAACAACAAGCCGCTGGCCGAAAACAAATTCTGTTATGGTCCGCGGCCGTTATCTGCATGCTTGTCGCCGTCGCAGTGGATGCGATAGGGATTTGCCCCATTGTAAAACGTATCTGGACCCCGACCTGGACTCTATGGAGCGGCGGAATATGCTTCGCATGGCTCGCCGCACTGCATTTGATCTGCGACATGGCGGGATGGAAATGGTGGGGATTCCCATTTCTTGTGATCGGCTCCAATTCGATCGTTGCTTATGTCATCAGCTGGACACTGGTAGAACCGATCCATCAAGCACTCGAACGCCATTTTGGTATCGTCATCAACGCCATGGCTCGCATGCTTGAAAGCCTACTGAGCCAATTCGCTAGCCTCAACGACCAAGCCGTCGTTCGTGAATTCACGCTCGGTGCCATGACGATGTGCGTCGTTTGGCTGATGCTTTGGTGGCTATATCAGAAGAAAATTTTCGTGAAGATTTAGCTGTTCTGCTGATCTCTCGCCAAAAGGTCTTCCCATCGAGCGTACGCCGCAACCAACAACTCATCCAATTGGCTAAGTCGCGATTGATCCTTGGCCAATTTATTTTGAGATGACTTAAAATACTCTGGCTTTTGCATTTCAGCATGAATGTTTCGCTGCTCCGCCTCGTAGGTCTCGATCTGCGATGGAAGCTTTTCTAGATCTTGCCGCTCCTTGAACGATAGCTTCTTCGCGACGGCAACGCTTTGCCCCCCACCGGATACGGACTTCTCGGTTTTGGAATTGCTGGTAGAAGCCTGCTTCGAAGCATTCTCTTTGTTGGCTTTGTTCAGGTCTGCTTTGCGTTGACGAAGCCAATCGTCATAGCCACCGACATATTCTTTGATACCGGTCTTTTCGAAGACAACCGTGCTGGTCACCACGTTATTCAAAAAGGAACGATCGTGGCTGACAATCAAAACGGTCCCCTCGTAGTCGACCAATCGATCCTCCAGAAGCTCCAACGACTCCGTATCCAAATCATTGGTCGGTTCGTCCATTACCAGCATGTTTGCAGGTCGAGCAAACAGTTTCGCCAATAGCAATCGATTGCGTTGCCCTCCCGAAAAGAAACGAATGGAGGATCGAGCCTGTTCCGGCGTAAACAAGAAATCCTGCAAGTAGCCAATGACATGCTTCGACTTTCCGTTGACCGTGATCATGGTCTTGCCCTGGCCAACATTCTCTTCGGCCGTCTTGTCCATATCGAGCACTTCGCGCGTTTGATCGAAGTAGGCAATCTCCAGCTTCGTTCCAAGCTTGACAGTACCGGCCATGGGTTCCAGACGCCCAAGCAGTCCTTTTAGCAGGGTCGACTTGCCAGCACCGTTACGACCGATGATTCCCAGCTTGTCCCCTCGCATGATCGTGAGATCCAAAGGTGGAATGATCGTCTTTCCACCATATCCGAACGACGCCTGCTTGAGATCGCAAACCAGCATGCCACTTCGTTCCCCAGCATCAATTTGCAAGCTGACGCTTCCTTCTTTTCGGTAACGCTGAGCATGCTTCTCACGAAGAGCTTCCAAGGCGCGGACACGCCCTTCGTTTCGCGTTCGCCGGGCCTTGACCCCTGTTCGAATCCAAACTTCTTCCTCGGCCAATTTCTTATCGAATAAGGCTTGTTGCTTTTCTTCCGCGAGAAGAGCCTGCTCTTTCCGCTTCAAAAACGTCGGGTAATCGCACGACCAATCAAAGAGTTTGCCGCGATCTATTTCAAGAATTCGGTTGGCAAGCTTGGTGAGAAACGCGCGGTCGTGAGTCACGAACAACAGCGTTGAAGGTAACGACGCCAAAAATCCTTCCAGCCATGTGATTGCATCGATATCCAAATGGTTCGTCGGCTCGTCCAAAAGAAGCACATCGGGCTTGCTGACAATGGCCTGAGCCAACAGCACACGACGCTTCATGCCTGTCGAAAGGCGTTCAAAGTGAGCTTCCCCGTCCAGCTCCATTTGCTCCAACGTGCGTTCCACCATCTGATCGCGTTGCCAGTGGTTCTCCAGCTCCGAAAGCTCGGCCGGCAATCCCCGGGCGATAATCTCGGATACTTTTCCGGTAATCTCTAGGGGAACATCTTGAGGCAAAATCGCAACGCGAGTGCCGTCGTTAAGTTCGATCTTTCCACCTTCGGGCTGCTCTTGTCCCGATATCAATCGCATTAAGGTGGTCTTTCCACATCCATTGCGACCCAGAAGTCCAATGCGTTCCCCCATATCGATTCTGCAAGAAACCTCGGAGAGCAAGCGAGGCCCGCGATAGCTGATCGTTAAGTCTTGGATAGTAATCTGCGGCATGCAACGGGAACTTTCGAGCGAAGGAGCGATTCATCGGCCAGAACGGCCAATATAGCTCGAATCCTTGATTTTCCTACCGCTATCTTCTTCGAAGCAGCCCCGGCTGTGCATCCAAATCCAAATCATCGAACTGACCCAAGTGAATTTTCTCCCACGCCAAGGCCCCCATCACCGCGTTGTCCGTGCACAGTTCCGAGGGTGCAATATGCAGTTCGATTTGCTGCCGCTGGCATGCGACTGCTAATTGTTCTCGAAAAGGACGATTCGACGCGACTCCGCCCCCAACGCACAGCCGGTTCACCGAAACCTGCTTGCATGCCTGCACACTTTTGCCGATCAAACAATCTAGGATCGCTTGCTGGAACGAAGCCGCAATGTCCGCTCGCACTTGATCGGGCAGCTCCGATGGCCCCCAAGTGTGTTTACCAACACCAGCAATCCGATAGCGAACCGCCGTCTTCAATCCCGAAAAACTGAAGTCCAGTCGTTTCTTGTCATCCAGCATCGGCCGTGGGAACGCGATCGCCTTGGGGTCTCCCTTTTCCGCTAGCTTCGAAAGTTGCGGGCCGCCAGGAAACGGCAAACCAAGCATGACCGCGACCTTATCGAATGCCTCCCCCGCCGCATCGTCGATCGTTCCAGAAATGTAGGTCCATTGAGCCGGTGACTCGCAATGGTACAAACTGGTATGCCCACCGCTGACCACAAACCCAACGCAAGGAAAAATGCTTTCGGGTTTGCCGATACCGCACGCATAAATGTGTGCCTGGACATGATTGATTCCCACCAGCGGCTTGTTCCATGCCAGCGCCAGCCCCTTGGCAGCCGAAAGCCCAACCAGCAAAGACCCAGGCAAGCCAGGATGAGTGGCCACCGCGATCGCTTCCAAATCGCATGGAGCAACCCCTGATTGTTTTAATGCTTGATCGATTACAGGCAAGATACGTTCGAGATGGGCGCGGGCCGCAATCTCAGGAACCACGCCCTGGAATCTTTCATGAAGCTCCGTTTGAGTCGCGATGCATTCGCCCAACACGATGCCATCATCCGTAATAACCGCTGCCGCAGTTTCATCGCACGTGGACTCGATCGCCAACAAGATACGTGGCATCAGTAGGAACCTATTCCTTAGACCGGGAACGAAGGAGCTGCAAAGTGCGTTCTTTATCGGATTCAGGCAAGGTCTCCGCCAAAGGCTCAATCACCGCCAACTGGCTTCTCAGCCGCGAGAAGATCGAATCTTCTACAATCACCAACGACTCAAGCCAATCTTCCAAAGCAGTAAAATCAAACTGAAGAATCTCCGATGCGACCAAAGCGTTCTGCACTTCGTGGCCGCGACCGTGCGGTCGCAGAAAGCGCAGCAATTCCGAGGTTTTTGGCAATCGCCCTCGTCGTAACACATCGATGGAACGAAGCTGACCCGATTTGGAGTAGTCGGAAAATCGGTCCGCTATCAAAGACAGCGTGGTGTCGGTCCGACATCGAGCTAAACTAATGGCGGCAGTGTCCGCAATCATGGCATCCATGTGATCGATCAGCTCAACAAAATAGGCTTCGTAACCGATCAGCCGATAGCGACTGCTCAGCTCAAGGCAAGCCAACGACACTTGTTCCGCAGAGCGTTCTTGGCCGCTGGTCTGAAGAGCAATGAGCCCCTCTTTCAAAATGTCATCGATGCGTCCTTGAAGAAACTGGCTCTCTAAGACTTCATAAAGATTTCCAACGCTTCCGGGATTGGTCGACAAAGTCTCTGCCAAGTCAGGAAAATCGCGATCGATCCATTCGCAACGGGCTTGCATCTTTTGATCGCTAACACGAAAAAAAATCTTCGATGTTTGCTTCAACTGGCGAATGGCTGGAATATGCGGGGCAAAGGTCACGGGTGCCGAAACCGATACGGCTTCGATGAGCTTGCCAGCGCATCGGCACGTGCGATCCGTCAGTTCGCGACCGGTCACCATCTTGCCGGCTCGTTCAATACACTCCCCAACGAATTCGGCGGGAATGGAGAAGTAGGTCAATAACGGAAACTCTGGGAATGCTTCACTGACTCCGTACAGATCCCACGCCTCAAAAATTTTGGGCAGCCAACGCTTGTCGTTTGAGAAGCTACTGCTCAGAAGTTCTAAGGCCGCCGAACGGACATTTTGCTTTTCGTGATTTAAGAGACCAATTAAGGTCGTGTCATTCAGTGCCATTGCTTACAGGTCGACCCATCTGCGCTCCGTCGCGCTCTGGAGGATAGCTTCGCAAAGCAAGATCTCTCGATGCCCATCCTCAAAGGTTGGATAGGCCGCTAAGCGCGAAACGTTTGCGGATCCCGATTGCTCCGTTGGATGCTCGATCGCTTGATAGAACGCTCGGAACAATTGTTTGAACGTGTCGGGGAAGCCTTCATTGTGTCCGCCAGGATACTGAGCATGCGACCGAGCGGGTTCCGACAGCAGCCCAGGGTCGCGTAGCAGTGTTTGATTGGCAGTATCTCGATTGCCCAATTGAAGCTCGTCAGGGTGCTGGCTGTTCCAAGACATACTTTGCTGGGAGCCAGCTATTTCCCATCGAATCGAATTCTTATGGCCTGCCATCACCTGAGACACATGCATGCCCCCTCGAGCCCCATTGCCGAATCGAATCAACACGCTCCCGAAATCTTCGGTGTCGATGGGGACCTCAACACCATGCTTTGGGGCCGTGCTGAGCTTGCTGGTGAATGTCTCGGTGGTACCCACAGGTCGCTTGCGAATCGGAAAAACCGTATGCAGATCGGCGCATACAGAATGGATGTCGAGCGAGCTAATGGATTGGACCAAGTCCAGCCAATGAGTTCCAATATCGGCCAAGGCACGTAGCGGGCCTCCTTCGGACGCAAGCACTCGCCAATTGAAGTCCGAATCTTGATGCAACCAATCTTGAGTGTAGCTGCCCGTGATGTGAAAAATCTCTCCCAATAAACCTTGTTGAACGCGCGTTGCAGCTTCGATACACAGTGGATAAAAACGCACGTTGTAGTTGACGCCAGTGAGCGTTTTGGCCAGCCGAGCGCGTCGAACAAGCTCGCCGCTTTCGGTCGAGTTCATCGCCAAAGGCTTTTCGCACAGAACATGCTTTCCCGCGTCCATACATCGAATCGTTTGTTCGAAATGGTACCGATTGGGGCTGGTGATATGAACGACATTCACCTCCGGATCTGCAAGCAATTCGTCTAAGTCAGCGTACGCTCTGGGGAGTCCAAATTTGGCTTGGGTAGCCTGGGATTTGGCCAAATTGGACCCAAGAACTCCTTGAACGCCAACGCCCGCACGAAGCAATCCTTCGATGTGAACCGGACCTATAAATCCAGTCCCTATGACAGCAGCTTTTGAACGGAACATGTTGATTTGGCAAGACAAAATGGACAACGCAGAGTACTCTGAGGCCCAAAATACACCACAATCGAGCCGCCGAGGAGGGGAGTTCTCGATTCTGCCGGGATAAGCAAAGGCGAAAGCAAGGACCATGAACCGATTCGAACATATACGGCACAAGCCACCCACGGTACCCATTCAACCCAGAGAATTGCTGATCGTTTTGGCCCCCATGCGCAGCAATGTCAATCTCAGCCGAATCGTTCGGCTAGCTGGATGCGCAGGGGTTCCCAAAATCATCCAATGCGGGCCAGGCAAAGTGGATCGAGAAATCGCTCGGGATGCAATCGATGCGGTCGAAATTGTCCAGAGAAGATCGCTCGCACCTGTTCTTGAACAACTCAAAGAAGAAGGGTATTCCAGGGTAGGACTGGAACAGACCACCAATTCCAATTGCCTTTATGATTTTTCTTTCGAGCATCGCACCGCTCTGGTCATCGGAGCCGAACGAGAAGGACTCACCCAAGACGAATTGGACCGACTGGATCACGTGGTGGAAATACCGGTATATGGACGCCCATTCAGCTACAACGTGGCGACGGCAACCACCATGGCCGTTTACGAATACTGTAAGCAGTTTCGTTAACCTCTTTTTGTGGGGATAGCGAACTGGCATTCGAATTGTGGAAGCGATGAATTGTCCGACATGACCGGGATGATGACGAGAGTTAGTTGTACGTTTATCCATTCAAGCATCGGGCTATTGGGACGGAATCGAAGCAGTCTCTGCGAATCGTTCATTGGAAGATACATTCCACGCGCACGACTATGCTGAAAGCTTGGAGCTCAACCTCCGGCATCGCTCAAAGGCTCGTTATTCGAGGGCAAAGTGGCTTAGCGGGCAAGCTAAGGTCTAACTAAACAGAGAACTCAGTAAAACAGCTTGGCATCCATTGGCTGTAATTATTAGGAAGCCGAGACGTCGTCCACTGAGCAGAGCCGAAAGATGGCGAACCGAGTATGGTTTCACGAGCCGAAAATGGCTGACGACACGAACTTCGCTAAAGAAGATTTTGGGCGACTTTCTTATTATTTGCCAGCGTTCCCCGAACGGGACTTGCGGTGTTTTGTCGCGTTATTTAACGTGGCTCAGCGATGGGAAAAACCTCTTTCCCCCGGCTTACCCGTGTTAGACTCCATTTCCCCCAAAATGACTCTGGGGAGAATTTATTGTTCTGGCATGGAGTAACATATCGTGCTCGTGCTCAGTGAAACGGTGCTCGTGCTCGTAATCGAA
>CAITIF010000376.1 GCA_903892365.1 uncultured Pirellula sp.
CCGACGGTTGGAGCCCCTTCTGGTTCAAATTGTAGCTAGCGTTTTCGTTCTTTTTACGTGCCGTCAGCAACTCCCCCTCGATGTTGGTAATCTGGCCGTCAAGCTCCCGATTCTTGAGCTCGACCAAAACGTCACCCTCGTTGACCTTTTGGCTATGCTTCACATTCACCGCTTGGACTTCTCCGTCAACGTGCGCGAAGACGTTCTTTTCGATGCTTGGCTTGAGTTTTCCGTTCCCTTCTAAATCGAAATCGATGGGTACGATGACCATAGCCAGCAATCCTGCACCGATTAAGCCCAGGATAGCCATGGTTTTGGGCAATGCGGAACCGC
This sequence comes from uncultured Pirellula sp., assembly GCA_903892365.1. Lineage (GTDB taxonomy): Bacteria > Planctomycetota > Planctomycetia > Pirellulales > Pirellulaceae > JBKCUI01. The sequence continues at coordinate 334 of CAITIF010000376.1, forward strand.
GGAACATCCAGGTCATACGATCCAGGAACTTCCAAACAGGCATCAAGAAGATTTGGCTGTGCGACTGTGAATTGGAAAGTGCGCGACAGGCGTGTTCGTAAACCAAATCGACTCGGCCCTCAAGCACGGACCTTGAAAGCTGAGTTTCAATCTGTTCGACAATCAATGCACCAATGATGTCCCGACGAGTGCGGGTTTCACTGGTCTCGTTTCGGGATGCTAGCATATCCCCTTCGGTCTTCCGTTCTGGCTGCCGGATTGGAAGCACAGTGACCGTTCGACCATGGGACAAGTCCACATAATCTTCGATGGCTTCTTCGAGCTGGGGTGGTAAATCCACCATCGATCCGTCATACCAAAGGGGTTCACCGCTTCTTACGACTCGCGTCGCAAGATTATTCAACGATTGGACAATGTTGGAACGATTCTCGATGGAATCTTGTCCGGAAATCGCGACCACGCGTGCGTCGCCTCCCTTGAGCATTGCCACGCTAACTCGATCGCATTCGATCAACCGCCGACCTTCGTTGGCGATGGTGTATGCAGTGTCCTTTAAGTCGAGATTCTCGTGGACGAGCCTCGCGAATTGATCGGATTGTTGCCATAGCTCTTGGCGAGTAGAGACTTGCTGCAACGTATGCCCTTGCAGCCATTCCCCCATTAATTTGGTCATATGCTCCAAGAATCGCAGATACCCACGCTGAGCGTCGGCGGGTGCGTCAGGTCGTTGCAATACTTCCAGTAAACCGACCGATTGCTTGTTCGCAACGAGCGGTGCAGTGACTAGAAGAAACCGAGTTGGATTGCTTTCGCCCCCTGCTTCTCCAGATCCTGATAACGGCGGAACCAATTCCGCGCGGCCTTGCGAAAAAAGTCGCGTTAACAGCCTGCCGTGCTGCTGAGCTTGCTCGTTGTTCGCTTGGAGCAATACAGGGTCCAGCTGAATTTGATGAGCGAGCCTCATGCTTCCTTCGTCGTCCACCAGCCAAATAGCACCTCCCGCAGCTGCTAAGGCGGAGATGATACGCTGAAGCACGGCTGGATAGTATTCCGCGGCCGGTGTTTCTGATTTTGAAAGGTCCGAGATCTCGTTGACTAAACCTCGAATGTGCCTTTTTGTACTTTCGACATTCTCGTCCGTTGGTCCGGATGCCATAGCTTCAGATCAATACGTAAAGTGGATCAAATGGAAGTAACATGATGAACATATGCCCACCATCCATCGAAAGTTTGAATGCATTCCATAACTCGGAATTCCCCAAACTCAAGAATAACAGATCAGAATACGTTTCATTCCTCTGTTGTAAAAGCTCCAATCCGCAGAACCCGATCGAGAAGCTTCATTCCCACCTTCCTTGTTGCCGATTGTTTGGACTAGCGAAACTCTAAGGCCCACGCAAATGGCGAGGATTCCCTTACGTCCATCCAAATCAACTTCATCAATTCTTAAAGGCTGTTTGGGACAGTTGGTTGCAAAGCGGATTCAATTTCGTCACGAATCGACCTGGCTAGTACTTCGATTGCGAGATTCGAAAGCCCCTGTGGGTTGCTGCGGAACCAAAGCACTACCGCGGGCCCGAATCTGC
>CAITIF010000377.1 GCA_903892365.1 uncultured Pirellula sp.
AGACCGGCTCAACTGCGACGATGAAACGCGAATCACCGGGCAAGCGGGAAGCGAACTAAGGAACACTTCGCCATATTGCTTAGTGGTCATTCGAGGATCCGTTACCACCACGATCCCAGAATCCGTAGCCGTCCGGATCAAACGTCCGAATCCTTGCTTGAACTTGATCACCGCTTCGGGCAATTGGTAATCGCGAAAGGGATTGCCACCGTTCTTTTTGATCGCTTCCAACCGAGCTTCCAACAGGGGATGGTCCGGAACACTGAAGGGTAATTTGCTGATAACAACAAGCCGCAATGCGTCACCCGGCACATCCACGCCTTGCCAGAAACTCTCGGCTCCAAAGAGAACTCCGCGAGGGTTGTTCTTAAAGTCTTGAAGCAATTGATTCCTTGGGACACCATCCGCTTGTGAATAGATCGTCAGATTGTTTTGAATCATCCAAGGGGTCAATGAAGAACATGTTTTCCGAAGCATATCGTAGCTGGTAAAAAGCACGAAAGCGTGGCCATCGCTTTGACCGATAAAATGCTTCAACACGGGCAAGATCGATTGCTCGTACTTGAACTTGTCGATCGACGGGTCTGGTAAATCGGTTACCAAATGAAGCTCTGCCAATTTAGGGTAATTGAATGGGCTACCGACTTGTAACGACTTGGCCCCGCTGGCACCAATACGATGCTGATAAAACTCAAAGCCTTTCTTGTTTCCGGTTGCGAGAGTTGCGCTGGTCATGATTACGCTCTTCACTTTTCGGAAGAGATGATTGCGAAGATGAGTTCCAATATCCAGAGGACTGCTTCGCATCATGACCCGCGTATTGCTCCGCGTTTGCATCATACGAGTTTGCTGTTGTTCCAACCAATAAACAGAATCATCCATCTTTTGGAGGATCCATTGATCCAAGCCGGAGGCGAGCGTACTGAGCCGCTGGCTAGCCGACATCAAATCAAGGCGTCCGTTGCCATCTTTGAGATCTTTGCCGAATCGTTCCAATTGTTCTGATAGAGCCTGTAGCCTCTCGCAAAGCAAAGGGGACAGGTTGATGGGTTCACGAACGCGTCCATTCCCCTTTTCTTGATTCGCCAACCATCCCATAAGATCCGCCGTCAAATCATCCAGTGCTTCCATGCATGCATAGGTGTCGCGCGACAATTGCTTCAAACCAAGGACTGCTAAAATCCCCTTCTCGTTTCGCGGATTGTATAACTTGCGCAGCGTGTAATCGATTTGCGAATTGCTAATCTGAAGCCCCAGATGGTCTCCGGCTACCGACTCAATGGTGTGGCACTCGTCGAATATCACGGAATCGTACTTGGGTAATATGCCCCCACCTTGAGCTTTCAAAGCAAGATCGCTGAAGAACAACGCGTGGTTGACGACCAGGATCTGTGCGTTTTGAACTCGTCGACGTGCGGCATAGTAGAAGCAAGAGTCGAAATGGTTGCATTTTCGTCCCATGCAGTTTCCAGAATCGCTTGCCACCTCGTCCCAAACGGAACCGTTGGGACGAAATCCAAGACTGCTC
>CAITIF010000378.1 GCA_903892365.1 uncultured Pirellula sp.
ACAACCGTTGCTTTTGGAAGCTTGGGGGTCGGGTATGTTCTGTTTGTGAAAGACGATACCTTTTTAGCGTCCCAGGCAATTCTCGTTCGGGACGAGGCGAATGGGGCCGTGATGCGGCTTGGGCGATTCCAGAGCCCAACCGAGATGAAGGCTGCTCAAGAAACGATTCTTGAAATGGCCAAGAGCCAGCAAGTGGTACGCGATGCATTGGTCGCCGTGGGAAAGCCCGAGGGGCTATCGAACTGGCTCAGCTGGGGTGAGTATCCGTCCAAGGAATTGATAGAAGAAGTCGCAAAATCAAGCATATCCGTCCATGCCCCAAAAGGGACAGAATTCGGTGTGACGGAAGTCATTTACTTGGATGTCAAAGCTGGGGCTCAGGCTGAAGCGATAGCGTTAAGCAAAGCTTTGTGTGATTCGTTAGAATCCAGGCTTCAGCAAGTGAGAAAAGCACGCGCCGACGGCGTCATCTCTGAACTAACTCATGCTCGCGATTCGGCAAAACGCGATCTTGCATCCGCCACCGATAGGCTTCTTGAAATCGAACGCAATGCGGGCTCCGACTTGACCGACCTACGAGGGTTGACGGACACCATCGCAGGCGCTGCGACTTCCAGAGCTGAGTTTGACCAGATCAAGTCGGAGATTCGCCAGGCCGAAGTAAGCCGATATGCCTTGGTAGCCGACAGGGATTTGTTGATCAAGGCGACTCAAGATCCATCCTCTTTCATTGTCGCACCTGGCGCGGTATTGAATTCTCAACCGGGGTTACGACGCTTGCGCGAAGGGCTCGTTGACGCACAATTGAGCGGCTCTCAATTGTCTGGTAAGTTCACCGAAGAGCACCCCTTGGTCAACGCATCCCAAACCGCTCAGTCGGCAATCGTACGACGTTTCGTTCTGGAGCTGAAAGCCTCTGTCGCGAGCGTCGAATCGGACATCGCTTTGGTGGATCGCAAGATTGAAGAGCTTGAGTCCCGTCGTACTTCAGCTGAGAAACGGTTGAGCCGAATCGCGGATGGTCGTGCTACTTACGCAAATGTCCTTTCCGAAGTTCGGTCAAAATTGTTGATGGTGGAAGGGGCCGAGCGATCCTTGGCCGAAGCCAATGCCGCAAGAGATTCGTCCACCTCAACCAGTTTGCTAACGCGACTTGATGCACCCATGGTCAGTGATCGACCGATTGGTCCTGGTCGAACCACGATTGCAGGTTTATGCGGCATTGCTGGTCTTGTTTTTGGACTAGGAGTTGTTTTTGTCATTTCGCCGATTGATTCGGGCCCATCGTTCGGGCGTCGAGCAGCAGACCGGGCGCGAGGACGTCGAGGGCAGGATACGAATCCGGTAGAGAAAACGGATGCACCACAGACAGGTTTTTCAGAAGCGGCGGTTCAGCATGCTAAAGTCAACTTGCACCAAGCCGCTGGCCAAGGCGCGGAAGCGAATGCTCGCGAGACAGGCCCCTCCATAACCAGCCCGGTTGAAAATCTTGCGAACTCCATCGCGGCTCTTTCATCGGAAATAGGCTTGCAAGAGCGCGACCAGGCGCTGGTCAAACCTCGAACGACCAAAACCCTGAGTGACAAGTTGAAGAGGACAACCGATCCGACTTCTCAACCATTGAGCTCGGAAGTGGATAAGGCTTTTCAGGAGCTTGCAAGGCTTCAATCCCAAAAGCCTAAGAGTCGAGCCGAGGAGTTGTCGGTCGAAATGAAGGTTCAGGAAATAAAGAGGTTTCTGTCAGAGAGTGGCCAAGAGATGAACGCCAACTCTGTTTCGGATAACGCAAATCCGGAAGATCCGCCACGACAAAAACCAAGGTCTACCCAAACCAAGTTGTAGCGAATGGCAAGCTAGCTTCTCGTTGTGCGTTGCTGCTTAAAAATCCCTAATCCAGGTTTCGTCAACTTGCTCCATTGGCCCATCTTGGCTCCGGGAGTAGTCAATCAGATTTCCGTAGCGACCATTGACTTTGGCGCCATACAGAATCGACTGAACGGGTAGCCCCTGCCAGTCTTGGAGACGCGCATTCTGTATAGTATAGCTTGAAAATCCTCTCCAAAGCAAAGCTGCTTCAACCGCCAAAGACTCAGGCCACAACCCAAGAATGGAGTTCCCATTCCATTCTTGTGTCCTGGGTAAAGTTTGGTTTTCGGATTAGAATCAGGCGATATTCAGCAATCTGTCGTTAACCCCAATTAAACACCCACCAATGGCAACCAACATTCCTACCCCGCCCAATAGTACCCCTCAAGGTGGATCTTTACCCAGTGGAACCTCCTCATTGAGCAAGACCGCAATCTGGCTGGTTTGCATTATGGCATCCATCGGATTTGCCTTCGATATCTATGAGTTGTTGATGTTGCCGTTGATCATCAAGTCAGCCATTTTCAGTCTCTCCGATGGAAAGTTTGTGCCGGGATCGGACGAGTATCGCGAGTGGGCTCGAACGTTGTTTTTCGTTCCTGCGCTTGTAGGTGGTGTGTTCGGCTTGCTGGGGGGATACTTGACGGATTTTTTCGGTCGCCGTCGGGTGCTAACGTTTAGCATTTTGCTGTATGCGGTCTCTGCATTTGCGGCGGGCTTTGCGACGGACTTGTACCAACTGTTGTTTTGTCGCTGCTTGGTGTTTATCGGCGTGTGTGTCGAATTCGTGGCTGCGGTAGCATGGCTTGCAGAGCTCTTTCCTGAAAGTAAGCAACGGGAACGCGTGCTTGGATTCACTCAAGCGTTTTCCTCTTTGGGGGGGATCATGGTGGCTGCGGCCAATTACTTGTGCGCTGAATTTGCGAGTGTGCTGCCTGCGATTCATGGGCTTCATGAAGCCTGGCGGTATACGCTTATTTCGGGGGTCGTTCCTGCGTTGCCTTTGATTCTGATTAGACCGTTCCTTCCGGAATCCCCTGTTTGGCAAAAGAAACGAGACGCTGGCACGCTTAAAAGGCCAAGTATCCTTGAGCTGTTTAGCCCTGGTCTCGCGAAAACGACTATTGTCACCACGCTGATGTTTGCAGCTTCTTACGGAATCGCATTTGGCGCGATTCAGCAGCTGAGTCAAATTCTGACCACACCCAAAGAAGGGCATAAACAAATCTTAGCGCAGGGGATTCAGGCTGTTGGTAAAGCCAAAAAAGAAGCGGCAGATGCTGGCAAGCCGGAACTAACTGAAGTGCAAGTGCGGTCGATTGGTAGTACTGCGAATGATAAGGC
>CAITIF010000379.1 GCA_903892365.1 uncultured Pirellula sp.
GTCGGCTACGTTTTAAAACTGAGCCTTCTATACTTCATGCTAGAATTGCAGTGAAGGCATTGAAGGTCTTTAGAAAATGCCATCACCAAACGACGGCTTATCTTCCTTGCGTTCGCTAGGAACCGAATGATTTCTATCGTCTAGCATGTGGGGACGTGGCACGGCAGCTTCAGAGACTTGGGAGGCGCCCAAAATATTTGGCAAATCCGTTGGCGAGTGACTCGGAGCGACCGACGAAGCGGGTTGTGCGACCGCGTCTAAGTACTCATCATCGTATCTTGATTTGTAGCCGGGCTGTTTGGCGCGTTCGAGTTCCGCGGAGTATTCGCGAACAACCGAGTTTTGGATCAGGTCGCGGCATGTTTGGTTGATCGGGTGTGCGATATCTGCATAGAGCTTGTTTGAGCCTGAGCCGGCCCCTTCCGGTTCGCGAACATCTTGTGGACCTCGCAATCTAGCTCCACACTGATTGCAGTAGTGGCTTCGCATGTGATTCTTGTTCCCGCATTTCCCGCAGCGAGCAGTCATTTTGCGGCTGGGCATTGCAACGAATGGGCCGTTCGAGCCCTCGATGATTTTTAAATCGCGAATCACAAAACAGTGATCCAATGTGATGGAGCAGAAGGCGCGAAGCCGATCTTCGGAATCCTCCATTAATTTGATTCGAACCTCTGTGATATCCATGGCAGCTTTCTCAATCCCTTTCGCTTCATGCTGGTTCGCTTGAACCCCGTCAAAAAATATTCTTGGCTTGCTCAGCCATTCCTGGCGATTGCCACGAAGATGTGCTGAATGCTCGCATTTCACCTTGTTGTTGTATCTCTCTGGCTATCTTCTCGGCTTGTTCAGCCGACTCGCACAAACAAAATCTGGCCGAACCACTGCCGGAGAGGGACTGACCATGATGGTTGTATCGATCAAGCTGCCTTCTCGAGCTAAGAATCCATTCGGTTGTCCTCATTGCAGGGTCTTCTAGCCTATTGAACAGTCCCCCGCCAATTGCTTTGAAGTCTCCCCGCTGAAGGGATTCGATTAAATCGTCGGGGGTTCTTTTAGAGACTTCTTGCGTCTCATTGATATTGCGTAACGAATCAAACACTTCTTTGGTGCCGCACCCGCGAGGTGGATGCGCAATGACGAAATGCAATGGCCTATGGCATGCTAAAGGCTGGATTTTTTCACCGCGCCCAGAGCATCGAGCCAACCAAAAGCCATTTCGATGGGCTTCGATAAAAAAGTTGATGTCGCTACCTAATTCGCTGGCGATCGAGGTGATCGGTTCGAAGGCAAATGGATTTTGCCAATGCAATGCCCCCAATACTAAGGCGGCTGCACAGTCTGCACTCCCCCCCCCAAGCCCTGCCATCGCTGGGATCCGCTTTTTCAATACTACATCCATTCCTTCGTTGGGTTTGCCAAGAACCTGCCGAAGTCGGTGCAGCCCGCGAACGACAAGATTGGTAGGGCCGGACGGAATGGACCATGCTAGATCCTCGCCATCGAGCGGTATCCCAGCACCCTCGGGGAATTCGATTTGAAGGCGTATTTCCGAGTCGTCGCGACGCGTTAACTGAATTTCATCCGTCAGGGATAATGCCATCATGACCGTATCGAGCTCATGATAACCGTCGGGGCGACTTCCCTTCACTTCCAAAAACAAATTGACTTTACAAGGGACCGTCGCGCGAAGACCGTTTTTCTCTCGAACGAGAATCATAGGATGTACCGCTTCGAAGGTTCACGCTGGAAACGACAATCTACACTTCCATCAATGTAGGGCCTTTCAACCCTGCGGTCAACCGAGCGCTTATAGGTGCATCCCCTCATTCGATCGTCGCTGTTCAAGCATCATCACTAGCGCGTTAGACTTTACCCAATCGGCACCCCGCGCATTGAAGGCACGACTTTCTTAATCCGACCGAAGATCATGCCTTGAGCATTGGCTATGTTCCTGCACAATCGACAAC
>CAITIF010000380.1 GCA_903892365.1 uncultured Pirellula sp.
ATCAAAGAAACACCCAGTCGCCACTCTACCAATCATGGAGACAGATGGTGCGTTGGTTGATTGCTGACGTCCCAAAAAGAATACAGATGAAGATCGACGAATCCAACCTGTCCAACCGATCAGTTCGTGTGCTCGTTGATGTAAAAGGCCCCGACTTTCGTTCCCTAGATAATGCAACTGTCTCTACCGTGATCGTCTCACCCTCGGGCAAAGAGACACTCGCGCCGGCAGAAGCTTCTTCCAAGATTTCGGGGCAATACGAACTGAGTTTGGTCCCCAAGGAAAAAGGGATTTACTCCGTAACCGCCACCGTTAACGATGCCGATGGTAGCTTGTTGGGAACATCCCAGCTGGGTTGGATTCATGATCCAGACGCCGTCGAATTTCAGCAGCTAGGCGAAAACACAAGTGCACTAGAACAACTTGCCAAGCAAACGGGTGGCGAGATGATCGCGTTAGATCAGCTTGAGTCATTCGTTCAATCCTTGGAATCTCGGAAAGTACCAATAACCGAAACGAAAACCGAACCCTTATGGCATCAAGGCTGGATCATTTTGATTTCGCTTGCTTGCATTTGCGGTGAATGGGGCTTAAGGAGACGCAATGGTTTGGCCTAGTTTCAATGATCCCCAAATCAGCGTTCGCATCCATTCCCATCGAGGTTGGTTTCGGACAGTTTTTTTGGCAGCGTTGGTAATGAGCATGGTTTCGGCGTCCGTCATCCGATCGGAGGACGACATGGCCCCGAAGCGTAATGCGATGATTGTCGTTGGGGCTCCTGGTGAAGAAAGTTATGCCGAAGTTTTCCGTGCAGCCGCCATGCAATGGGTCGAAGTGTGCAATGCGAACGAGATCGAAGTCGTTTTGATCGATGGTGCATCCCTTGAGGAGAACTTGCCATCCGACCGCGACCGAGTCTTGGATTGGATCGAGACGGAGCCTGCGCCCGAGCGATGGTTGATTTTTATTGGGCATGGAACCAGCGATCGAGATGCATCGAAATTGAATCTGCGAGGACGCGATCTTTCGGCAGAAGACTTAGCTAAGTCGTTGACCAAGCAGGAAGGTTCGCGATGGTTGATGGTTCATGGTGGATCGAGCAGTGGGCCGTGGATCAACGCGCTCTCGGGCCCCAATCGCGTCGTGGTGACGGGAACCAAAAGCGGATCGGAACAGAACTACGCTCGATTTGGAGAGTACCTGGCACTTGCGATCAACGACCCTGATTCGGACTTAGACCATGACTACCAGATATCCGTCTTGGAAGCATTCTTAGCGGCCTCCAAACGTGTTACCCAGTTCTATTCCAACGAAGACAGGATACCTTCCGAACAAGCCTTGCTAGACGACAACAATGATAAGAAAGGGACCCCTGCAGTTTTCTATCGGGGAGTGCGACCCGTCAAATCACCGGCGGAAGGTTTGAAGCCAGACGGACTTTTAGCCAGTCGAATTCAAATCGCTTCGCTAAAGAAGCAGATGGAATTGACCTCTGCCCAGCAATCGGAGATTGAGCAACTGGAAGAGCGAATGGAAATACTACGAGCCAAGAAGCAGCTGATGGATGAAGCAGCCTACTATGAAGAACTGGAATCCATCATGATCGAAATGATTCGGGTGCGTGCCATCGAGCCATAGCGGCATGGTTTTCGTTCAGCTTATTAACTCTACCACTCGATTGGCGCTTCCCCAGGATAGTGTCAGGCCCGAGCCTCCGTGGCCGTAACAGTGAATCAATCGCGCGTTGATGGGATCGGACTCGATACGAACGGCGTCTCGCATCGGCCGAAGGCCAGCCAAGTTCTCGCATCGTTTACCGTCGCGAATAGAATCGCTCGCTGCAGCACAGCGATGGTAGATCTTCTCGCAGCGCTCGTCGATATCCAACGGGAATGGATTTCTAGGGTCAACATCACCATGGATTTCAATCGCTGTTCCGCCGCAAATCGAATCGATTCGTGAACCTTGTCGAGGAACAATGTACAGCGGTTCTTTCGCAAACACACCATGCCCTAATGAAAAGGCAAAGCGTTGATCAGGGGCTTCGACTCGAACCACCAATCCTGCCAATAGTCGCATCTTGGCGGTGGACGGGTCTTCTTGGACCAATCGCTTGGCTCCCCAGCCAGTGCAGTTAATGACGAAATCATGTCGACCCAGTAAATCGGAAAACCCATCGATCCATCGGTGCTCAAAAGCGATAGGCCTAAACGATTCCGCTTTCGTTTGTAAAAATCGAAGGTAGTCAGGCATTCTGGCAACCACGCTTCGGAACTGAAGCTGAGATATAAATACACGGTCACCAATGTCAGGGAAGTGAATCACTTGCGACGGAACCAAAGGCGACCTCTGAAAGTCGATTCCTGGAAGCTCTCGCCACCAATACGGTTCGGCTTCTTTGAGCGACACCTCCGCTGGGTCGTGAACTTGTTTGACAGATCCATGCAGATGTTCCTCGAACTTGCTTTGATCTTCTTCGCCAAGCCATTCGCGAAACTCAACAATCGACGTTCCGCTTTGGCGAGCGAGCTCTGGAACGGAGGCAATTTGGTAAAGTTCTTGCCAAGTCTCAATCGCCCACGAACGATGGTAGTGGCCAACGAAATAGGGGCCCCAGTAGGCAGCCGAGACCGCAGACGTGGTCTCGGAAGATGGCTGCCCACTGATGATGGTTAAGTGATGTCCCGCGCTTGCCAGTCGGCATGCAACGCTGAGTCCGATGACACCACTTCCAACAATCGCGATATTCAAGTTGGCTACCTCGCCCCAAGCAAGTACTGCTCAACGAATAACACGGTAGCATAGAACTGATAGTCTGCGTTGTTCTTTTTGCGAAAGCCGTGCCCTTCATCATTGGCCATCAAGTACCAAACGGGGCTATTGTTGTTCTTGACTTTGGCCACCATTTGTTCCGCTTCGCTAAGAGGCACACGAGGGTCATTCCCACCTTGCACAACAAATAGAGGCTTTGAAATCTTTCCGGAGTTGTTCAGCGGAGCAATTCGTTCAAAGAACGATGCGATCTCTGGATCGCGTTCATCCCCGTATTCAACACGGCGCAAATCGCGTCGGTAGCTTTCCGTGTTTTTCAGGAAGGTACCGAAATGGGAAATGCCCACAACATCCAAGGAGCAAGCGATACGGTCGTTGTAGTCCACAGCGCAAGCGAGCGTCATGTAACCGCCATAGCTTCCACCGGTGATCATGACTCGCGATGCATCGAGATCCTTGGAGTCGGCAATCCAATCGAGCAAGGCACCGATATCCTTCACCGAATCGAGCCGTTTCAGCCCGTTGTCCATGGCCACAAACGACTTACCGTATCCTACACTGCCACGCACGTTCGGAAACAAGATGGCGCAGCCCAGTTCATTTAAGAAATAATTGTTCCGACCCAAAAACGTGGGGCGCGATTGACCTTCAGGGCCACCGTGGATGTTGATGATGACGGGCCGTTTTCCAGTGAATCGCGACGTGGGTTGATACAAGAACCCACTGATCATCTTGCCATCGAATGATTTCCATTCGACCAGCTTTGCCGCTGGCAACTCGCTCGGTACCAACCCGCCCATTTCGCTTTCTGTCCATCGTGTCAATTGAAGTGACTTCGCGTCCACACTGTAAACATCGGACGAGCTTTGAGCCGAAGTCATGCTGACACTGAACTCCGAATCGCCGTTGCGCCAAGCCCCTAAGGAGATGACACCGACCGGCAAATTCGGAACCTGTTGTTTCACGCCCGTTTTCGTGTCCATGATAAACAACTGTGTTCGGCCCCGTTCGTTGATGGCGAAAGCTAGTTTGCTTCCATCGTGGGAGAGTTCAAAGCCCTCGACGTCGCTTGCGAGATCTTGGCTCAGCGAAACCATCTTTTTGTCGCTCAGGGACATTCGAGCCAATTGCTGAAACTCGCCCGACTCATCGCTGGTCAAATAGATGGACTTTCCGTCCTTGGTGAATGCAGCGCCGCCGTAGGCGACATCTTTGCTCGGATCGGTCAACAGGGTTAACTTGCCAGTTGCCACATCAGCCAAGTAGATGTTCGACTTGTTGACCGACAAATACTCCATCAACAACAACGTTGAATCGTCTGGCGACCAATCTTGAACAGACCAACCCCCACCCGTGACTTGCACAACAAGCTTATCTGCTTTGGGATCAAGAGGGTCCATGATCCACAAATCGCGGTCCGCACCATTTCTGCGAGTGGATCCGTAACAGATTCGTTTCTTATCGCTGCTCCAGGCCCAGCCGCCGTTCTGAGATCGACCACCGTCGGTCAGAAGCGTGGATTCGCCCGATGCAACGTCAAAGCGATAGATCTGTCCGAATTCGTTCCCACCAACGTCCTTAGTGAAAAGAAAGTAATTGCCATGAAGCGGTTCGTACGAGGCGGTTCCAACAGGCTCATTGAAAAAAGTTAGCTGGTAACGGGAGCCCACCGGCGACGCAACGCGATGCACTTGATTGGAGTTCGCAAACCGCGTTGAAATCAACATGGATCGGTCGGTGGGGTGCCAGTCGAGAACGCTCGCCCCACGTGCTTCCGTGTACTTGCGAACCTTGTCGGAAAGGGCAACCGGTATTGCAGGAATCCCTTCGATCTTGAGATTGTCTCCAGGCTTGATGATCGGCGTTTCGGCAGGCTTATCCTGTGCATGCAGTTGACCGAGACACAAATTCAAAACGGGCGCTGCTAGAAACAACGCAGGGAAGAGAGTGAGCGAGAAACGAGCACGATTTCTTGGTTGCACGATTGGAATGCCTTTCGTCATGGATGAGTGCGTAGCTGGCTGCAATCCTAAATGGTTGCCGCGAGAATGTCACCCATGATACAAGAAATTCATTCCTACTTTCTCGCGAACCGAGGCGTTCACCGAAATCACTGCGTCCACAGAAATCACTGCGATCGGGGCCGCAAATCTATCGGCCGCATTCAGACTATCGGCCGAACCACCGAGAACGTACTTGCCGCATCGTTCCACTGACGGTCAAGCCGGTCGAGACCGAACTGCTTTCTCCCTCAGGGGAAATCGCCGGCCGGTCACAGTTCTCCGTCTGCTCCATTGCACCGTTGTTCAATCGGGTGCTTCTGGAGTTATTGAGCCAGTTGGACAACAGGCTGAAGGCTAAATCCCTGGCGTTGGCTAATTCGCGTTCCAAGGTATTCGTCAGGGTGGCACGAGTGCCAGTCCCCGTGAGCGAGGTATTCGAAGCGGACGCGCCTACGATGGGGCTGGTCGTTGTTATCACCAATTGCCCAGTCAGAAGTCGCCCCACATCGCCGCGTTCGAAGTCCGTGATCTGCAATATCCAACGCCCTTTCGCGTTCTTGCCATCGAACGCACTGAGCGACTGCTCCGATCGGACGGTACCTCGCAGGGTGGAAAGCGAAGCCACGCTGGTGGTCGCTTCATCGGATAAGGTCACTTGAATGTTATCCGATGATCCACCGCGTCGATTAATCAGAGATCGGGATGTCCCATCGGGCGCTATCAGAAGAATCCCAAGATCGCGGACGTAGGTGTGCGATATGTTCAACACAACATCCAGGTCCGAAATGATGATTCCATCGGGCACATCGATGGGAAAACGATGAACGGTCGCCACAGAGGTCGCATCGTTGATGTTTTGAATACCCGCAACGCTATAAGTTCGCTGCACTGATTGCGGGGGTGGATTGGTTACGGTGCCTCGAAGTGCCTCAGCGGCTTTGCCAACATTGATGCGGCCGAACTGGGACGTCCAGCCACGGAGCACATTGTCGGTGTTTGCCATCAATGCATCGGTAATCTGAGCGGCCGTTCGAGTCGGGTTCTGACTCCATAACAGCGCGAGCGCTCCCGCCACATGCGGTGCGGCCATGGAGGTTCCACTCAATGTTCCGTATTGATTGTTCGGAAGAGTACTCAGGATGCTTTGGCCAGGCGCAACAACATCGACATTCGTTCCG
>CAITIF010000381.1 GCA_903892365.1 uncultured Pirellula sp.
CGTTCAGTTCGAAAAAGCCATTTTGCTTCCAAAGAAAGAGCTTATTCCACGATGACCTGAGATTCTCGTACGCAGTGATAATCCCACGTTCATGGAGGGTGAGCTTCGGCAATATTGCTTGCGAAGTGGGACGCTCCAGCGACATGGTAATGATCGATTGCCGTAGCTCGCTAGCGGTCGAGTAGCGTCGGGCGGGCTCCGCTTGCAACGCCTTCATCACGATGGAGTCGAGACGAATGTCAATCTCCACTTTGGACGATGGTAGCTTGATGGCTTTACTTGGCGTCTCTCCTGTCAGCATTTCATAGAACACCACTCCCAGGGCATAGATGTCGGCGCGATGGTCGACGGTCTTCGGCGCTGTAATTTGTTCCGGTGCCATGTATCTTGGCGTGCCCATCACTTTTGTGGCATCACCAACCTCCGAGGCGGAATCTGAGCCGATACGATCACGGCTGGCGACTTCGCTGGGACTCGCATTGGAAGGAATCGAGTCTTTACGAATGATGCGGGCGATTCCAAAATCAACAATCTTGATTTGCCCAGCTTTGTCCAGCAGCAGATTCTCCGGTTTGATATCCCGGTGAACGATGCCGCGATCGTGCGCATACTGCAGTGCATCGCAGATGGGAGGAACGATATGCAGGGCTTGTTCGGGCGAAAGTTTAGCAACACTCATCGCCTGGCGAAGATTCACTCCGTCCACGAATTCCATCAGAAGAAAATAGAAGCCATTCGCATAACCAAAGTCGTGAACGGCGACAATGTTTGGATGGGAAAGCCCACCCAGTAGTTTTGCCTCCCGAGTGAACCGCACCGCAAAGTCAGGGTCTTCCGAATAATGCGGCGCCAGTATCTTTAGGGCGACGATTCGGTCCAGAGTCTGCTGGCGAACCTTGTACACCGCACCCATCCCACCATTTCCGACCAATTCCAGAATGTCTAGATTAGGAAATGCTGCAGATAACACATCAAGAGGCGGCGGAACCCAGCCCTGCGCATGCTCTGATTCTTGGGAACTGGTTGGATGCATCGCTTCTTGAAGCAAGCAAGCTGGGCATAGTCCGAAAGCAACCTTTTGATCTGTTTTCAAGCCGCATTGAGGGCAATACTGGCTGGTTGACATGGTTGGTTCTCGCAGGATTCGATAGTAGAACGATTCGTTTAAGCCTAATCCTATCTACGAGAAACCAACCGCTCGCATTACCGAAACCGACCTTTATTTTCGGAACGCACAAGAAAACTTGCTTATTGCTTGCGTTTTCGCACTTTAAACCAGGGACATCATGTAGAGCATTTCGCCACAAATTTGAGCACTACGCTCGTCGTAGCGTTGGGCTTCCAGATCGGTGTCGTCGGCAACTTTCGGATCTTCGTACCGAATGGGCATGCGCAAATCGCACCCCATTACCAAGGGGCAGGCGTCATCCGCTTGCGAACACGTCATAACCGCACAGTAACCCGTGCTCGGATTGGGTGCATCGCCGTAAGCCTTAGAAAAGCAAACCTGTGGCGACGCGGATTCCGAAGTGAAAACGCTGTATCGAGGGTTGGACGCTGAGGGGTCATCGGCAACGATTTTGAGTCCGCATCGATGCATGGCTGCGACCGCGCGAGGGTTGAATGCGGTCGCCTCCGTTCCCCCTGAATAAGTAGCAACGCCCTTCAACCCGTAGAACTCGGCCGCGACCTGCGCCCAGATTTGGGACAGGTGGCTCCGTCTTGAATTGTGAGTGCAAATGAACGTTAGCAGGGCCGGTTGCGAATTCGACAGGCGTTCACGAATATAGTCAGCA
>CAITIF010000382.1 GCA_903892365.1 uncultured Pirellula sp.
AATAGAAAATGTTCCATCGGATTCGTTCATCTGCCTCTCACCCCCGAGCAAGTTCTTCACAGTCATAAAGATCTTCCATCGATGCCGCGCGAACAATCGGCCGATGCAATTGCCAAAATGGTTGGTTTGATTCTAGAATGGAATCGGACGAACTATCTCGCTTAACTCGGTATTTGGCTCCCATTTGAACATGCTTCCTTTGAACGAAGATATCGCGAAGCTCCTTTCTCAGTTTCAATCGGGTGAATCTACGGCGATTGAGCTTGGGCAAAGAATATTAGAACTCGCGGTTGCGACTCAAGGGTCGGTCACGCCCGACACCGATCGCAAGCGACGATGTGGATATCCCGAAGTCATCTACGGCCTGGGTAAATCACCTGATGCCATTCGAAAGGTCACCGAAGTTCTTTTCGAGGCCAATGAAGAGATATTGGTCACTCGAGTTTCGCCAGAGCAGGTGCGGACTCTTTCGGACTGGTTCGATTTTCATCGATGGAACCATATTGGGAAAACGCTGCGAATCGGCAAGCAGCGGGCTCCGGTCGCACCAGAAGAAGTTTGCATTCCCAAGGACGACCCAAGACCCAAGTCGGTTTGCGTTGCTGTAGTTAGCGCTGGAACCACGGACGAATCCGTGGCGGTTGAGGCTCAAGAAACGCTTGCTTGGATGGGTGTACCCACCGTCTTGATTCAAGATGTTGGTGTGGCGGGGCCGTACCGGCTGATGTCTCAGGTGCCCTTATTGCAAAAAATGTCCGCAATCGTGTGTGTGGCTGGCATGGAAGGGGCGCTGCCAAGCGTCTTAGGGGGGCATGTGGCCTGCCCGGTCATTGCCGTCCCAACCAGTGTGGGTTACGGGGCCAATTTCGCAGGCCTATCGGCGTTGCTTAGCATGCTCAATTGCTGTGCTTCCAATGTGGCTGTCGTCAACATCGATGCGGGCTTCAAAGGTGGGTACATGGCTGGCTTAATCGCCAACGGCCATGCCTCGGGAAAAATTCGATAGCCAACAACCAAGAAGCGGCTTTCGCAGCTTTGCGGTTACGGCATGTTCTCAAAAGCGATTTTGCGTCGATCTCCGAGCCGATTTCCAGGGCAAATAAAAAAACCTCGACGTGTCCGTCGAGGTTTTTGGTTTCTTTTATCGTACGAGCCGTCTTGGCTTAGTACATATCGTAATCGCCGCCGTGACCACCGGACTTCTTGCCGTGGCCATGATCATCCTTTGGCTTTTCGGCAATCAATGCGTCGCTGGTCAACAGCAACGTCGAAACGGATGCTGCGTTAGCAAGAGCGGTACGAGTCACCTTGGTTGGGTCGATAACGCCAGCCTTAACCATGTCTTCGTAGACGTTGGTCAACGCGTTGTAGCCGTTATTGCCCTTGGACTCAACCACCTTGGCACAAACGATTCCACCGTCTTGGCCTGCGTTCGAAGCGATCATGGTGATCGGAGCTCGGCAAGCGCGAAGAACGATGTTGTAACCGGTTACTTCGTCCGTGGTCAGCGTTTCGGCTGGTGTCACTTGGCTCGAAGCACGTAGCAAAGCAACTCCGCCGCCTGGCAGAATGCCTTCTTCGATCGCAGCGCGTGTGGCATGCAATGCATCTTCAACACGAGCTTTCTTTTCTTTCATTTCGCTTTCGGTCGCAGCGCCGACGTTCACCTTAGCAACGCCACCTGCGAGCTTGGCCAATCGCTCTTCCAACTTCTCGCGATCGTAATCGCTGGAGGTGTTTTCGATTTCGCGACGGATTTGGTCGATGCGTGCCTTGATATCGCTGGCCTTACCGGAACCTTCGATAATGGTGGTGTTGTCCTTGTCGATGATCACTTTCTTGGCACGACCCAGGTCGGCAAGAGTCAGTGTGTCAAGCTTCTTGCCCAGAGCTTCGAACACAGGAGTCGCATTGGTCAAGATGCCGATGTCTTCCATCATGGCCTTGCGGCGATCGCCGTAACCAGGAGCCTTAACAGCAGCGATTTGAAAGGTTCCGCGGAGGCGGTTGATAACGAGAGTTGCCAACGCTTCGCCTTCGACATCTTCAGCGATGATCAACAAAGGCTTGCCTTGTTGAACGACTTGCTCAAGGACAGGAACAAGTTCCTTGATGTTCGAAACTTTCTTTTCGTAGACCAAAATGTAAGGGTCTTCGAGAACAGCTTCCATGGTTGCTGGATCGCTGACGAAGTATGGGGACAAGTAACCGCGGTCGAACTGCATACCTTCGACGAACTCGAGCTCATCGTGCAAGCTCTTGCCTTCGTCGACGGTAACAACGCCGTCCTTGCCAACGCGTTCCATAGCGTCTGCAAGCAAGTTGCCGATAGCTCGGTCGTTGTTAGCAGCGATGCTTGCAACGTTAGCCATTTCCGACTTGTCTTTGATCTTGATCGACATCTTGCGGAGCTTTTCGGTGATGTCAGCTACTGCTGCTTCAATTCCGCTCTTCATTTGGATTGGATTTACACCGGCAACAACAGCCTTGAGGCCTTCGTTGAAAATGGCTTCAGCCATCACGGTTGCAGTTGTGGTTCCATCGCCAGCGACGTCGCTTGTCTTGGAAGCAACTTCGCGAACCATTCGGGCGCCCATGTTTTCATAGACGTCTTCGAGGTCGATTTCCTTCGCAACGGTGACACCGTCTTTGGTTACTGTTGGGCTACCGAAACTCTTTTGAAGAATGACGTTTCGTCCGCGAGGTCCGAGAGTAACTTTGACTGCGCGTGCTAGCTTCGACACGCCGCGGCGGATCGCTTCTCTTGCTTCTTGATCGAAGGCAATAATTTTGGCCATGGAAAATGCTCCGTTAAACGATTAAGTGAATGTTGGTTATTAGTTTTGAAAAAAGTCTTGAGCGAAAGGCCCGCTTCGGCAACCCGATGCGGAAGTTCGCATTCGACTGGTTTAGCCCAAAACAGCTAGGACTTCGCTTTCGCTCATCAGCAAAAACTCTTCGCCGTCAATTTCGATGTTCTCGCCGGCGTAGCTCGTGAACAAGACCTTGTCACCGGCCTTGAGTTGGAATGTGGATCGGTTTCCATTTTCTAGGACACGTCCGTCGCCAACACTGATCACCTTGCCGCGAGTTGGTCGGTCCTTTGCCGAATCTGGCAAGAAAATCCCACCGCTGGTCTTTTCCTTGAGTTCTTCACGCTGAACGACGATTCGATCGCCGAGAGGAACGAGCTTCACCTTAGTCTTTTCTTTGGTTGCGGCAGCCATTGAACGGAACTCCATCTAATTGAGGTAATGATTTGGTTTCTAATTGTTTCGTGCAATTACGCCAAAAAGGCACAACACGGGTGAGGATCGCCCCATGGAGCAATTTCCGTGCCATAAGCTGCCTTCGCAACGGAGGCGGAAGTTGAAGATAAGGAAAAACTAAGGAATGGCGTTGTTTCTTGGCCGTGCTCGATCCAAAATGGGGTTGGAATTTCATCTGACTCCGTCGCCGAGAAAAGAAACACGTATGCCGATCCAAGTCACCTGCCAATGTGGATACAGTCTCAATGCTCCGGACAGCATGGCTGGAAAGTCAGGGAAATGCCCCAAGTGCCAGCAAATGATCAAGGTTCCTGGAACTGCGTCGTCATCCGCGAAGGGTGCTC
>CAITIF010000383.1 GCA_903892365.1 uncultured Pirellula sp.
ATAACGGATCGAAGATTGGAATGGCCAACCTGGGAACAATGGTGGAGTCTGATACTGTTGCGAGATTACAACACTCGTGTGGTGGTATTAGGGGTGACGTTATTGGGGGCCGCTGCCGGGATGGTCGGTAGCTTTACGCTCCTAAGAAAGCGAGCGTTGATGGGGGACGCTCTTTCGCATGCGACTTTGCCGGGTATTGGATTTGCGTTCTTGATGGCCAATCAACTTGGGTGGGATGCGAAGTCGCTTCCGTTGCTGCTATTTGGCGCTACGGTCACAGGATTGATCGGTTTGGGAGTGGTGCTGGTGATTCGACATTCCACTCGATTAAAAGAAGATACTGCCCTGGGGGCGGTTCTCAGTGTCTTCTTTGGAGGAGGAGTCGCACTATTGAGCGTGATTCAGCAGATGGATGGGCATGCGGCGGGCCTGGAGTCGTTCATTTATGGCAAAACGGCATCGATGGGGATCCGCGATGTGCAGTTGATTGCAGTTGCAGCTCTGGTGTGCATTCTCGTGTCCTTCTTTTTGTTTAAGGAATTGAGGCTTTTGTGTTTTGATGGACAGTTTGCGAGCTCTCGCGGATTCCCTGCTATTCGTTTAGACATTGTTTTGATGGGATTAGTGGTGACCGTGTGCATTGTTGGATTGCAAGCGGTTGGGTTGATTTTGGTAATCGCTCTGCTGATCATTCCAGCAGCAGCAGCTAGGTTTTGGACTGAGAAAATGTGGGTCATGTTTCTTATTTCGGGGGGCATTGGGGCGGTGGGCGGAATGGTAGGAGCCGGAATGAGTGCTGTTTTCGCTCGGTTGCCGTCAGGTGCAATGATTGTTTTGGTGTGTACAGTGTTTTTTCTCTTGAGTATGGTCTTTGGAACTTCGCGTGGAATTCTTGTGCGTTGGTTGCAAAGAACGCAGCTCAATCGATCCATCGATCGGCAGCATCTACTGCGTGCCGCCTTCGAGTTGGCGGAACCAATGAGTGCTTTGCGCGGTAAGGACAATCAGACCGTCCAGCAAGAAGGTCATCGCGAGCAAGTGACTGTGTCCATGCAAGCATTGTTGGGTAAGCGTAGCTGGTCTTCATGGCGATTGAATCGCGCGATTAATCGATCTGCACGGGATAGTCTTTTGTATCGGGACGGTGACGGTATTTCTTTGACCGCTCGAGGGGTAATCGAGGCGGCTCGACTTACACGCCAGCATCGACTTTGGGAGATATTTTTGATCACTCATGCTGATTTTGCCCCAAGCCAGGTTGATCGCCAAGCGGATGCGATCGAGCATGTGCTTGAACCCGAGTTAATACGCGAATTGGTTTCGCTTTTAGATCATCAAGACATCGTTGTGCCGGCAAGTCCGCATCCCGTCGAGGAGTTGAAGTCTTGATTTTTGCGATCAGTTGGAATTGGAGCCTCGACGGTTGGATCGTGCTTGCTGGCATCCTAGCCGCTGTGTCCGCAGCGTTGTTAGGCAACTTTCTGGTCCTACGGCGAATGAGCATGCTTGGGGATGCGATCAGCCATTCGGTGTTGCCTGGCCTAGCAGCTGCATTCTTTATCAGTGGTACTCGGAACAGCTTTCCCATGTTCATTGGAGCGGTGGTTGTTGGGGTGTTGACGGCTTATCTGACCCAATGGATTCGAGGGATGGGCAAGGTCGACGAAGGTGCATCCATGGGTGTCGTGTTCACGTCCCTCTTTGCGCTTGGGCTGGTTTTGATTGTCCAGGGGGCGGATCAGGTCGATCTCGATCCGGGATGCGTTCTGTACGGAGCCATCGAACAAACTCCGTTGGATCAAATTCGGCTGGGTGGGGTTGGAGTGCCGCGAGCGGTTGTCACGCTTGGGATTGTCACAGCCATTAACACATTGTTCGTGTTGCTGTTTTACAAGGAACTGAAACTCAGTTCATTCGATCCGGCGTTGTCTACCTCTAGCGGTTTGAGCGCTGGGTTGATGCATTATCTGTTGATGACCTTGGTAGCGATTACTGCAGTAGCTAGTTTCGAAAGCGTCGGCAATATTTTGGTGGTGGCCATGTTGGTGGTCCCCCCTGCGAGTGCGTACATGCTGACCGATCGATTGCCTGTCATGATCGGATTGAGTGTTGCGTTAGCGACGTTGGCTGCCGTGTTAGGCCATTTGGGTGCCATGGCGGTTCCGGCTTGGTTCGGTTTCGAAAGCACGACAACTGCGGGAATGATGGCAGTTGCAAGTGGGCTGATCATGTTGTTGGCTTTGGCGTTCGCGCCGCGGCATGGGATTGTTGTAAAGTGGTGCAACCAGCAGTGGCTTGCCATCAGCATTCTTTGCGATGACATTGTGGCATTGTTGTACCGACGTGAAGAAAGGCAATTGCCTTGCGTTGTTTTTGAGAATGAGTTGTGTCGAGAGTTGCAGGCCAGCAGATGGTCGATCTACTTTTCCCTTGTGTGGTTACAACAGCGAGGCGAAACCACGGACGCCAACCAACAGATCGCTTTAACCGAAAAGGGGCGTGATCGAGCTAGAAATTTGGTTCGTTCTCATCGTTTGTGGGAAAACTATTTGGCATCGCAAGCCCTGGTGGACGGCAACCGGTTGCATGGATTAGCGGAGCGGTTCGAACATTTTACAGGTCGAGAATTGCGGGAGCAGCTAGACAAAGAAATGGACGCCCCATCCCATGATCCCCACGGAAGCGTTATCCCGGTCGAGAAACGCGAGGAAGGGGCTTAGCCTAGAATGGCTTAGGCCGTGTGCGCTAGCCGCTTCGTTTGATTTTGCGCATTTTGGCTATCACTCGCACTCAATGAAATGGTACTGGTACTGGTGCTCGAAGCACGCTTTCCTTTCGAGATGTTTTGAATGTCGAACACCGAACACCGAATAAGGCATGGCGAATGACAATGTGGCTTTCGTATGCCTCGGGAGTTCGACATTGCTTGTTCGAAATTCGATAATGATTTTGATTGGTTAACGACAAAGAAGATGGCTGTGGGAACCAGCCGCAATCTGCGTTTTTCCGTCGAGAACCAGAACGCGACCATCATCTGCGGTTCATAGGGTTATCTGTTTTATCGAACGGTGTTCTGAATGGTGGGTAACC
>CAITIF010000384.1 GCA_903892365.1 uncultured Pirellula sp.
CCAACCGTCGATACGCGCAACCAACTTGTCGCATTTTTATGGCACTGGGGAGCTGCGAAAGCAAGTACTGTACGGGAACAACTTAACAGTTTACCCAGGCGAAATCATCATCATGACCGGTCCAAGCGGTTCCGGCAAAACCACTCTGTTGACGTTGGTTGGTGCCCTTCGCCGAGTCCAAGAAGGAAATCTATCCGTTCTTGGACAGCCACTGGAAGGGGCAAGTCCGTCGCAGTTAGTCGACTTTCGCAGGAATGTTGGTTTTATCTTCCAGGCACATAATCTTTTTGAGGCTCTTACAGCGACTCAAAATGTTCGGATGTCGCTTGAGCTAACGCGATCGGAACAGTCTATCCGACAAAATACCAAGGACGCTCGAGAGATGTTAGATCGAGTCGGGCTAGGAAATCGAATCAACCATAAACCTAAACAACTTTCGGGAGGCCAAAAGCAGCGAGTCGCGATCGCGCGAGGCTTGGTCCACAACCCTAAGCTGGTATTGGCTGATGAACCCACTGCTGCTCTGGATGAACAAAGTGGCCGAACGGTGGTTGAGCTTTTGCAGAAGTTGGCAAGCGAGAATCAGTCGACCATCGTGATTGTGACGCATGACAATCGCATTCTAGATGTCGCGGATCGAATCATCACGTTGGTGGACGGGGCGATTCGAAGTGATGCTTTGGTGAAAGAGGCAGCAATATTAACGCAGATGCTTGCCAAGTGCAGTATCTTTGAACGCGTTACGCCAAGAACGCTGACTCGCGTGGCCGATGAAATGACCATAGAACGCTTGCCGCCTGGGACTCAGATCATTCGCGAAAACGACCCAGGAGATCGCTTTTTCTTGGTTCGTTCGGGAAGTGTTAGCGTTCGCCGAGGGCACCCCGAGCAGGAGATTGCCACGCTCGGGGTTGGTGATTTCTTCGGTGAGACTGCGTTGCTCACTGGGCAGCCGAGAAATGCGAGCGTCTACACACGAGAGGAGACGCTTTTGTGCTCGCTGAGCAAAACGAATTTTCAATCCGCGATGGCCGAATCGGCATCGTTGGAAACCGAAATTCGTGAAGCTTATTTCGAACGAAAATAAGCTATGGCAATCCGTCGGTTTTTTGAAACGCAGGCCTTAGTTGCGTTACGGTCCCTGTTTTGCTTTGAATGTCGAATGTCGAATTTTGAAGTGGAATTCGCATTCCTTCAGATTTCGACATTCCTTGTTCGAAATTCGATTTGAACAAGATAAAACAAAACAGAAACCATTGCGTGACCTGCTCTAGATGTTCCGAAGTTTGGCCTTCAATCGTACTCGTACTCGAAACGCGTTGGTCGATTACGAGTACGGCGGGTGCAGAGTACCCGCGCGCTTAGGATTAGGGAAAAATGTTTGCCTAACGGGCCAAAGGGAAAGATGCCTAGGCGGAGTAGTACGGAGAAATCATCAGATATGCGATCACCCCTGTGATGGACACATAGAGCCAGATCGGAAAGGCATAGCGAGCGATCTTGCGATGCTTGGTAATCTGGTTCGTCAATGCGAACATGAACGCGCGTAGTACTAATGGCAAGACGATGAGCGAAAGCAAAATGTGGGAAAGCAGCACACTGTAATAAACATACCGAATAGCACCTTCACCACCAAATCGAGTCGATGGATTGGATAAGTGATATGTGACGTAGCAAACTAAAAAGATAGCTCCTAATGCAAACGCGCTCGACATGGC
>CAITIF010000385.1 GCA_903892365.1 uncultured Pirellula sp.
GCTTGAGCGAGCCATACTCGTGGCTGGCACCTTGGGGGGAGCAACCAGGGGTGCTGCAAACGGTGCCACCCACTGCAAACGGTGCCACCCACCGAACGCGACCCACCGAACGCGCATTGGGTATAGTGTGCAAACGGTGCCACCCACCGAACGCGCACCGAACGCGAACGCAGTGCCTGCCACCGAACGCGAACGGCAAACGGTGCCACCCACCTATCTGCTTGAACGGAACGGGCAAACGGTGCCACCCACCGATCTGCTTGAATGCGACCACTGCTTTCGGGGGGGGCAGTTCTTTGCCGGAGACGCTTGAGCGAGCCATACTCGTGGCTGGCACCTTGGGGGGAGCAACCAGGGAAAACGGCTCAAGCCGCCTGGAAATGTTGCGAAGTTCCTCGAAAAATTGAGGCGAAAGTTGACATTGGGTATCGCGATACCTTACTCTAGAGGGTGATGTTGTCCTTTCCATTCTGGTGGACAATCCTGCAAAAATACTTTCGCAGCTTTTCCTATCACGAGATTGATGTGTCCAATGAGCCCAAGAGCACGATTTTCTCACCTCCTTCGCAGCACGATCTACGGTGTTTCGTTAGCGCTTGTAACCTGTGTTGGCATTCCGGACGGCGTCCGGCAAACCTGGGGGCAAGAAAACCCGCCCAAACCTAGATCGTTGGAAGTCAAGCTAAAAGATGAAGCGACGATCAAGGAAAAACGCAAGGAAAAGGATGTCGCTCGAGCGATCAAAACCGACAAGTTCGACATTGCTGCTATCGAAGCGTTTTACAAAGACTATTTGATTCCAAGGCTCACCTCCTTGAGCCCTGAAGTCATCAACGTGACTCGATCTGAGATTCAGTTCGATATTGCCGCTGTCGAGGGGAATAAAGACCTGCTGAAGGCATACAACACATTACTGATCCGTTATGCGACTGGTTTGATTAATAGAAAAGAATATTCGCCAGCGACCCGAATCAACGCGGCCATTTTGCTCGGTCGCCTGAATTCAGTGGTCATCAAGTCAGGACCGGTGCCCGAAGCAGCAGTTCAGGGATTGCTGATCAACTTGGTGGATCCGAACGAGATGGAGGGACTTTCTTCATCGGCGATGAGTTCTCTGCGAAGGCACTTGGTGACGCTTCCAGAAAATACGATGAGCGAGGCAAACCGTCTTTTGCTGGTTGGCAAGCTCAAGGCATACATGGAGGCGCCTGTTCCGACCAGTCGCAATGCGGAAGCTCAGGATTATCTCCAAGGTCAAGTGATTGACTGCCTTACTTTGATTGCGAAGATCGAACCAGGAAAGGAGCCTTCGAAACAAGCGACTGAATTCCTAACGCCGGTGCTGGTGAAGCTGCTGTCCGAAGATACTTCCGAGTGGTTGCTTGAAACCGTTTGCCTCAGTCTCGGGACTATCAAACCTGTGAACTTGACGCCGGAAGATCTTGCAAAAGTTGAAGTTGGAATTGCCAAGTTCGCTCGAACGTCGATGACCTCTTGGAAGAAGAGAATTCTGATGTCTACGGCGTTAGCGTCTGGAGGTAGCATGGGCTCGGGCGGGATGGGCATGATGGGTGGACCCGGTGGTCCGGGCGGGGCTGGGCCTGGATCCGGATCTGGGGGGCCAGGTTCTGGTGCCGGTGGTGCAGGCGGTGACGACGAAGGTGGCGGCAGTGCCGGTGGCCGAGGCGGACCTGGCGGCTCTGGAGGGCCTGGAGGCTCCGGAGGACCTGGCGGGCAAGCTCGCCCACCGCGTCAAGAGAAGCCAAAGGAAGTTGTGAACGCTCGAAGGATCGCACACCAACGTTTTGAGCGGATTCATTTTGCTTTGAACGGAGCTTATGGAGCGCCTAAAAAAGAACAGCCAGGTGTGAAAACTCCTGAGCCGTCCGGTTTGTTTTCCCTTTTGGCGGACGAAGGAAAGAAAGAGAAGATTAAATCTTTGATCGAGAAGATCGAAGCCTTTCAATCCGACCTGAACGACGACAAGATCGTTGATTTGCCGACACTTACCATGAAAGTTGGTAAATCGTCCAAAGAGCTCAGGTTAATTTGCGTCGACATTTCTGGGGAAAAAAAGCCGGATGTGGTCGAGGAGGAAGTTTCCAGCGATCCATTTGGGAATCAAGGTCCGTAGATCATGCTACCCATGTTGGGGAATGAACCTTAGAATCTACGGACTTTGTTTTTTCCTAGGTCCGTGAGATTGTTTATGACCCAACCCTCGGCATTGACTGTACCCGCTAGCCTTGCGTTGATGGAGTCGCATCCAATTCCCGAGGATTGGCGACATCATCACCTGCTGGGGCTAGAACATCTGACCGCATCCGAAATCACGCTGATTTTGGATTACGCGGAGGCCTTGCATCGGGCAACTGAAAACGGTCGCAAGAAGCTAGACCTACTTAAGGGGCGAACGATCGCGAACCTGTTTTTTGAAAACAGCACGCGAACTCGAAATAGCTTTTCTTTAGCTGCAAAAAGACTGGGAGCGGACACTGTCGAGTTCTCTTCGAGCGGATCGAGTGTGGCGAAGGGTGAAACCTTTATAGACACCGCCAAAACGATCGAGGCGATGTTGGTGGATGCAGTGGTGGTTCGGCACAGTTCGCCGGGTACGCCGCAGATGCTGTCGAAGCACCTAGCCTGTAGCGTCATCAATGCTGGCGACGGACCTCACGAGCATCCAACACAAGGATTGTTGGATATTCTCACGATTCGCCAACACCGCGGTTCCTTAGCGGGGCTCACGGTCGCCATGGTGGGTGACATCGCCCATTCGCGAACTGCGCGGTCCAATATTTGGGGGCTATTGAAGCTTGGTGCAAAAGTGATTGTGTGTGGGCCAGCGACCTTGGTTTCGAAAAATTGGGAAAAGCTAGGTGTCGAAGTCTCCTACAGTCTGGACAAGATCCTTCCGCGTTGCGATGTGCTGAATTTGTTGAGGATCCAGTTCGAGCGACAGGCCATCCGACCTTTTCCATCTGTTCATGAATACACTTTGTTGTATGCCATGAATCAAGAAAGAATCAAGAAAAGCAAAGATGACATTTTGATTATGGCGCCGGGGCCCATCAATCGAGGAGTCGAATTGACACCCGAGGTCGCTGATGGTCCTCATTCGGTCATTCTAGAGCAAGTGACAAATGGAATAGCCATTCGCATGGCAACTCTGTGGTTGCTTCTAGGACGAAGACTCGACGCTCGCTAACCTCCACTTCAACTTCCAAAACAACTCGATTCAACCGTTAGATCTGTCCA
>CAITIF010000386.1 GCA_903892365.1 uncultured Pirellula sp.
AACTTCAGCGCTTGTTGTGCAGTCCAGACTTCCGTGACTTTGTCTTTGCAAACATCGAACGATGGAACTTCAGGCTCCTTCAGTTCTGTTTTCCAAGACAAATACTGGACGGCGGATTGACCCATTCGAGACGTTGAAATCAATGGTGTCCAAACAGCTCCTTTTTCCTGTGTCGCCTGAATGAATGCTCCAATGGGGACCGGTTGAGCCCGAGGATTGATGCTAACAGCAGACTGACCAATCGGGTGAAACATTACCGTTTCAGAATCTACCATCCCGGTCGTGCCATAATCAAAGCCGTATTCGGATGCGAGCTTCTTCAAGTCGAGCTTTTCAGGCTCGACAGTATCTGGGATCTTTTCCTGGACCGCACGAAGATATTGGTAACGTTCTGATTGGTAGATATTCATCATCCCATACACTTCCCGAACTTTGTCGTCGACAATGCCTGTTGCGGTTGCTGTAGCAAGCTCACGAGCGATCCGATCTTTCACCTCTTCGAAAGTTTGCGTTCTCATCGGCGTTACGTCTGCGATGGGATCCGATGGATTGGACGGCTGGACCGAATCACCCAATGTCATGGATGGCAACGTAGGAACCTCGGGCTTCTCTGACGCTGGAGGCTGATCCACAGGCTTTGTCGCCTCAGTACTTTGCGGCGAGTCCGAAGTGGACGCAGGTGCATCTTTTTGTTCGCGGAGTGGATTCTCAGCCGCTGGCGTCGTGGCCTCTAGGGTAATCGCTGGAGTTGAGGGGTTGGCCGGCGCGACCGGTGCCGGCGCGTCCGTTGGCGGTTGTACGGCTGGCTTGTCTTCTTGATAAGAAACCAACCGGATTTGCCCTTCAGGCCTGTTCAAGCTCGAAGACTTGGGTGGCTCTGTCGCTGGCAACTTCGGTGCATCGATTGCAGGTACCAAGGGTGTTTCAGATGGAGTCCCCTTCGGCGGCTCAACGGTCGGCACCGTTGCCGGTACCGTTGCTGGTTCGACTGGCTTTTCTGTCTTGGCTGGATCAACCGGACCGTCCGGAGAAGGGAGCGTAGGAGGGGTAGCTGGCTTATCCCCGTTCGGGGTAGAACCACTGGTTGCAGCAGGATCTGCGAACTTGCGTTTCTTGTAGAACTCGTTACCTTGGTTCTTTTTGGCTTCGGCTTCCTTTTGGTTAATGAGTCGCTATTTCTTATCGTCGGGCAAAGATTCGAACTCTTGGCGTTTGCGTTGTTCCTCGCGCTCACGCTCCTGCTGCTCCATTTTCTCCTTTAGCTCCGCTTCGCGCTTGGCGTTTTCTTCTTGCTCTGCACGCTTTGCTTCTCCAAACGCGCCGAGATCGACGCCTGTAAGGATCTTGAATACTTCCATCCAGCGGGGGTCGGTGCCCATCAGCTGGAGAATCATATTTGGGTTTTGCTTTAGCATATCGAATTGGTTGCGGAACATAATATCGTCCTTGAGCCACTTAGCGACTTTAGGGTCGGATTCAGCTTTAGCAAGCCCGCCAAGTCCTAAAGGATTTTGCTCTTCGCGCCCGTAGCCTTTCATGAACAAGTCTCCAAAGGGCATCGCGCCCTTGCCATAGCCCTTATCGTTCACAAGCAGATCTTGCGCGCACTTTTCTGCCATCTCCTCAAGTTGCTTGTTTGTTGGATCATACTTGCGTGCAATCTCGTAGACTTCAAGAGCTTGTTCCATGTTGCCTTAGGCTTACAAAGCCATTGCTTTGCGCTGGTACCCCTTTCCCCAGTCCGACTTGATCTCAATGCACTTTTCCGCGTCGGCCAAAGCAGCTGCGAACTGTCCGCTATTCTAGTAGGCAGCAGCTCTGTTCGAGAGGATGGTATGGTCCGTCGCATTCTCATTAAGAGCGTTGGTGTAATGGCTGATCGCGAGGGGGTAGTTTCCCTCTTTAAAGGCAGCGTTGCCTAGATCTTTAAACGACATTTTTATTAAATTCTTACTGACACGATTATAACCTCAATCTAGCGGCTCCCGACTTATCTTGATATTTCAAGAAATCCAAATTCAGTAGTGGGGTTTTGGGGTTTTGGGG
>CAITIF010000387.1 GCA_903892365.1 uncultured Pirellula sp.
ATGCTTTTGGGCCCTATCGCTACGTTGACAGGCAGCGCGGTTCAATTTCAGAATAACCTTGCTGGGCTGGACCGTATTCTGGATCTTCTCGCGTCGCCCAAAGAACTGCAAGACAGAACGGGTGCTTTGCGGTTGAACCGAGCGGAAGTCCGAGGTGAGGTCCGGTTTGAATCGGTTGGCTTTCGTTATCCCGAAAATGAGCAATGGATTCTCAAAGATTTGAATTTGCATGCGTTGGCTGGGCAGACGATTGCGATTGTCGGTCGAAGTGGTGCGGGCAAAACAACTCTTTGTAATTTAGTCGCGCGCTTCTTTGATCCTGAACAAGGTCGAATTTTGATCGATGGGATCGATTTGCGCGATGTGCAACTGCACAGCTACAGGCAGCTTCTGGGAGTTGTCGAACAAGATGTCTTTTTGTTTGATGGCAGTATTGCGGAGAATATTGCCTACGGTCGTCGCGGTGCTTCCATGGACGAAGTCATTGAAGCGGCGAAAGCTGCAGCCGCAGATGAATTTATCGCAAAGTCACCCAAAGGCTACGAAACCTTGATCGGGGAACGCGGATTTAAGCTGAGCGGTGGGCAACGGCAAAGGCTTGCGATTGCGAGAGCGCTCTTGGCCGACCCAAGGATTTTGATCCTGGATGAAGCCACCAGCAACCTGGACAGCGAAAGCGAACGCCTTATCCAGAAGAGTTTATCGATCTTGTTAGAACAACGAACAGCGTTTGTAATCGCTCACCGTTTAAGCACCATCATCCATGCGGACCAAATCATTGTTCTTGATTCCGGACGAATTATCCAAAACGGAACTCATGCACAGTTGTTAGACCAACCCGGTTTGTACCAAGAGATGGTAAGATTGCAGACAGAAAGTCCGATCGCCCCCCAGTGGCTTGATTCCTAGCGCTGCTTTGATAGACAAAATCCATGGCAAGAACACTCCAAGGCAATTGCCTGTTAGCATCACCCTTCATGGACGACCCCAATTTTTTTCGGTCGGTCGTTTTGATGGTGCAGCACACCGATGAGCATTCGCTGGGGCTAATCTTGAATCGCCCAACCCATTTCAGCCTCCATAAAGTCATTTCGATGATTTGCGAGGAGAAGTGCGTTCATGAAGGATTGCTGTACTGTGGCGGGCCTGTCGATGGGCCGCTGTTGGCCTTACACGACCAAGATCAAGTCGGTGGACCTGTCTGCTTTGATGGCTTGAAAATTTGCACCGAGCAAAGCGAACTCATCAAGTTGTTTCGTACCAAGGGAGCTCGACTCAAACTTTTCGATGGCCTGTCTGCTTGGGGACCGGGACAACTGGAAGATGAACTTGAAACGGGAAGTTGGCTGGTAACGGACATCGATGTCGACGAAGCTTTGAGTCTTGAAGACGATCTTTGGGAATCGCTGACTCGACGTATTGGGTTCAATGTCTTATCGGTGGACGATAAAATTGCAGACAGCCCTACTAATCCTGAATGGAACTGATCCACTAGCCAATTCCCACTAGCCTATTTCAAGGAGTTGATTGAATGGCAAAAACAAAGACACAGACGTCTGGTGTTATATCAAGCTTAGCGAGCCGCATGGGGATATTTACCATCCTGGCCATGCTCCTACTGAGCCCGCGTGCTTCTTTCGCACAACTAACCTCACCAACCCAACGAGACATCATGTGGAAGCAAGTGAACGAAGCGATTGAGCAAGGGCTACCCAAAACTGCGGTCGAACGCTTAGCTCCAATCATAGAATCGGCTTTGCAGGATAAAGCGTATGCCGCTGCGATCAAAGCGGTTGCCCAAAAAATCACGCTCAATAGCGAGATCGAGGGTGGGCGTCCGGAACAACGCATTTTGATGTTGCAGGCCGAATTGCCGAAAATGCCTCAGGAAATGGCACCGATGCTTCGGGTCCTTTTAGGGAACTGGTATTGGAGCTACTTCGAACAGAATCGGTGGCGATTCGGCAATCGAACCAACACGGCCGCAGTCGTTAGCGACGATTTCCTAACTTGGGATCTGCAACGTTTGTTTCTTGAAATCGATAAGAACTACGACCTTGCCATGCAAGATGCAAAGTCCCTGCAGAGCGTTCCGATTACTGACTATGATGATTTATTGCCGAAGGGGTCCTTGCCCGACTCCTACCGTCCAACGCTTTTTGATTTTGTCGCATTCGAAGCGATCGAATTCTATTCTCTAGGCGAACAAGCTGGTACAAAAGCAGAAGACCGTTTTGAAATCGATGCCGCCAGTGCGGCTCTGGGATCGATGAGCGATTTCCTTGGATGGGCTCCTGTCACGACGGAAACTTATGCACCCAAGCTGAAAGCAATTCAGCTCTACCAGCAGCTTCTTCGGTTTCATCAACAGGATGCAGACAACAGTGCCTTGCTGCAAACGGAACTGTTGCGCATTCGGTTCTGCCATGCGAACGCGGTGGGTGAAGAGAAAGTCGCTCGAACCCTCGCACTATTGAAATCGTTTGCGGAGTCATATTCGAAACACCCATTGTCCGCGTCGGCTAGGCATTCATGGGCTCAACTTCTGGTGGATGCAAATGAAATGGTGGCCGCACGCGAAGTTGCCTTGCAAGGAAGGAACGCGTTTCCGGATAGTCCTGGTGGGAAAACTTGCCACAACCTGATTGAATCGATTGAAGCCAAAAGTGTCTCCATAACCACAGAACGAGTTTGGACCGATCCGATGCCATCGATTCGAATCCAATACAAGAACATTCGACAAGTCTACTTCCGTGCCATCGAAGTCAATTGGACCGAGCGGCTGGATCCAGGTCGCTGGATGCCCAACCAAATCAACGAAGTCGACCGTGAGAAATTGCTGCAGAAGCCAGCTGCGTTGAGCTGGAAAGCAGAGCTGCCTGAAACAGAGGATTATTTGGAGAATGTTATCTCCACGGAAGCTCCTAAGGGACTCAAGCCGGGCTATTACATGGTGTTAGCAAGTGTACGTCCAGATTTTGCGGATACCGACAACGCCATCTCGGTTAGCGACGTTTGGGTTTCCAACTTGGCTGTGGTAATCCGTCAAGCTTGGGGCGAAAATCGCATCGAAGGCTTCGTGCTGAATGCGAAGTCCGGAGAACCGATTGCCAATGCGAAGGTAAGTTCGTTTGTGCGCGATAACCGTAACGGAAAATGGGATGCGACTGAAGCGGCGTCTACGGATTCGAATGGGAAGTTTGCTTTCTCCGGAGCGACTCGGAGCATGCTGTTTTTGGCGAGCCATGCTGGCAATCAATTGTCGACGATGTCGGAACATTCGATCTATGCCGAGCAACCACAACCGAAGTCAGATACGCGTTATGTGCTCTTCACAGACCGAGCCATCTATCGCCCGGGGCAAACGATTTTCTTCAAAGGCATCGCTTTGCTGGCCGACTCGACGACCGGTAAATATGCAACTGTGCCCCGCAAGGATGTCACCATTTTTTTGCGTGACATCAACAATAACGAAATCGCAAAGCTGTTTCTCAAGTCGAACGACTTTGGATCCTTTCAAGGCTCTTTCAGCATCCCACGAGATCGCGGAACCGGCGCGATGACTCTGCAGATCGCAGACGGCTTTGGAATCAATCAGTCGATTCAAGTCGAAGAGTACAAGCGTCCCAAGTTCGAAGTGACCATCGAGTCACCCAAGGAAGCGAGCAAGCTGGATGTGGAAACTTCTTTGGCTGGGAAAGCAACCTCCTACACAGGGGCTGCCGTCAACGGTGCAAAGGTCCGTTACCGAGTAACACGATCGGTACGTTGGCCACGTTGGTACATGACTTGTTTCCCTTGGCGAATGCCACCCGGACTTGGGCAGTCGCAAGAGATTGCACATGGTTTTGCGACCACCGAAACCGATGGGACTTTTCAAGTTGCTTTTGTTCCTCGACCAGATCGATCGGTTCCGGAATCGGACCAACCCACCTTTGAATATATGATCACAGCCGATGTGACGGATGGAACCGGCGAAACAAGAACGGCTTCCAAATCCATATCGGTTGGATACACCGCTTTGGAACTGGATGCATCGGCCAAGGATTGGCA
>CAITIF010000388.1 GCA_903892365.1 uncultured Pirellula sp.
ATCCCACCCAGCCAACACGAACCCACGATCAAATCCACGGTGGCAGGATTCCAAGATGTCTTTATCAAGCCCGTCCCTAACAAGGCTGACGCAGCCCAAGCCATTAAACCGGTCAACCAGAACGCGACACTTCCCGGCACAGTTCTCAATTCATTGCAGAGACGAATTCCGAGAATTCCAATCAATGATGCGAACGTCGCCAGCACCAGCGGCCAACCGCCGTATCCAATCTCGCTTCGCGTCCATCCGTCGACGCTCATACCAAGCAGATACAAAAAGGAACTGGAGGCATCGAAGCTGGAAAAAAGAGCTGCACAGGCTAGGACAGCCCAAATGCGATAGCGTGCGCGGTAGTCATCTAGTTTGTGACGTCGAAGCCGGAAGTTCATCCATGCAGCTAAGGCAGTCAGCATCCACAACTGGCATGTGAGCCAATGCGCGATACTGTTGGAAGAGCGGAGATTAAACAACTCGAAAATAGGTAGCTTGGGCGAGACAAGCGCTGGCACCGTCGCAGAAGCCGGCACCGTAGCAGAAGCAGTCGACACCGAAGCCTCAGTTGCGGATGCAATCGAAGTGACTGGAACATGAAGCCAATAATGGGCAAAAACGAGCCCGGCCCAAATCATCCACATCCCTACAAGAACCACCGTGAGGGTTCCTCGGCGAATGGGGATCAACTGCACCATCCGTTGTTGGCAAGTACGCCGAACGGCTTGGCTGTAACCTGGGTCACGGTATTTTGTGCCGCCAAACGAATCATCGAACGAATCTTGTTTTTCACGTCCGAGAGAACGCTTTTTAGCGCGAACACTTTCTAATGCATACTCCGCGTCCGCAGCGACGGCATCCAGCATCACGCGGCGCCTTCGATCGATTCGACTGGTTCTGGAGAATGCCATACTAGAATTTGGGTACGAAAAGCGACCAACGGAAACACCAAACTCTTGGGAATCGCAAATTGACGAATGTAGGTCAAGATCAAAAGGACCAAAAAACAAGCAGTGCAGGATTCCGGGACTTTCCGAATTGCCCAAGAATTTGAATGAAATATTCAGTGGCATTTAGTCCTGGAGCGACAAGAATGTTCTGATTATCGTCGAAAGACCGTTGAAACGATTCATCTTCTGGAAACATCACCATGCGCGTTCTGAAGCCCCAGTTTTTTCTTGGCCTTGCCGTCACTTTGGCGTTGGCCCCCAGCCTAGCGACGGCTCAAGTAAAACCGAGCGCAGGAATGATGCGGTTTCCTGACGTCAGTGCGGATCGAATCGTGTTTATCTATGGTGAAGATGTTTGGATTGCCCCTAGGTCCGGGGGGATGGCATCCCCGCTTGCATCGCCCGCGGGTGAAGAATCGCTTCCTCGATTTAGTCCCGATGGAGCTACTGTCGCTTTTGTGGCTAGCTATGACGGAAACGAGGACATCTATACGATTCCAACGGAAGGCGGACCAGCAAAACGAGTCACCTACCATCCCAGTGCTGAGCTACTTTGCGATTGGACCAAAGACGGTAAGTTGATCTACTCCTCGGACGCGTTGGCGGGACTTGGACGTCAAGCTCAGCTTTTTGTTCGCGGAGACGATGAGCCGATCCCGACTCAGTTGCCGGTTCCCTATGGTACCAATGGGGCGATCGATGCGAGCGGAACTTGGTTGGCTTACACCCCGTATAGCCACGACTATCGGACCTGGAAACGTTATCGCGGCGGGCTTGCTTCCGACATCTGGTTGTTCAATCTGCAAACGAAAGAATCCAAACGAATCACCGACTTCGAAGGTACCGATAGCCTTCCCATGTGGCACGAGTCGACGGTCTATTATCTGACCGATGCTGGTCCAGAACATCGTTTGAATATTTGGGCCTACAACACTCAGACGAGCGAGCGATATCAAGTCACGAAGTTCGTCGATCATGATTGCAAGTTTCCAGCCATTGGCCCAGGGCCTGATGGAAAGGGTGAAATCATTGTTCAAAATGGCTCGGGGTTGCATCTTGTTAGCATTCCATCGGGAGCGACGACTGCGGTTAGCATTACCGTCCCTGGCGATCGCCCCAAGATTCGACCTCGCAACATTGATGCCTCCAATTTCATCACCAGCGTAAATCCTTCGCCAAACGCAAAACGTGTCGTTGTTCAAGCACGAGGAGATCTGTGGACGGTACCTGTGAAGAATGGTACCGCGCGCAATTTAACTCGGACGAGCGGAGTCGCGGAACGGTATCCTAATTGGAGTCCAGACGGACGCTGGATCGCTTTCTTTTCGGATACAACCGGCGAGTACGAATTGTATACCATGCAATCGGATGGTTCCGGCGAAGTTAAGCAATTGACTCGGGATGGCAAAAACTTTCGCTTCAATCCATCTTGGTCGCCCGATTCCAAGTGGATTTACTTCACCGACAAAGCTGGCGGAATGTATCTCCATTCCCTTGAAACCAACGAAACCAAAAGCTTCGATCGGGACCCACGAGCTTCTCAGATTGATGTTAGTTGGTCCCACAATAGCGAGTGGGTCACTTACGCTCGAGACGAGGATCTACGCGTATCCAAAAGTGCGATTTGGATCTACAACGTTTTGAACGGGACCAAGAGAAAACTGAC
>CAITIF010000389.1 GCA_903892365.1 uncultured Pirellula sp.
AGCGTGGCAGCCTTTATTGCGTTTCTATTTGAACGAGCGATTCGCGGAGGAAACAGGCCTGTTTCGTTGGCCGTTTCTATTGAAAATGATAGACGATCAACGCGACGGGAAAGCAGATCACGCCTATTCGTTGTACACGCTATTGATTCTGTCGATATGGTGGGATACCTGGATCACCCGTCGGACCCCACCAATCTGCAATCGACCCAAAAACGCTAAACCTGTTCAAGCAACAGACGAAGCATGACAGCTATTCCGCTTGGATTGAGTCCCGAGCAGTTTGAGAGATCCCATCACGCAACAACATTAACTCAATCCGAAGTTGTGAAGCATGAGTGCCCAGCGAAGGACTATTTGGACATGCTAAACACGTTGTTCAGGTCAAAGCCGGCGAGGATGTCATCGGGAACACTGCTTGAATTGTCAAAGGAAAGCATTTCCTCTAGGCATTCGATGAGTGAAACTTCGGTTCGGTAATTGACTTTAGGGGCAGGAGATGCAGGAGTTTGTCGGCTTTCTAGTTCCTTGAATCGATCCGCTTCTTTTTGGTTCATGGCTGGAACATTGAAATCTTGATTGTTCATCCAAGCATTCCAGCATAATAGTGTTTGGTATTCTTCGTGAGCCATTCCCATGCGTTGTGCGCTCAGAACACTTAGACGCAAAGATCGCATTGCAGCCTTATAGGAATGAGAGACACCAAGACTGGAATTACCTTGGATCCCATAGTACCAAGCGATTTCGCGATGGGCATGGGGTAGTTCTTCCTGGAACCTATCGCCGACTTTAGCAAGCTGTTGTACGATTCGTGTCCACTTCGGCTTTAGGTTTTCCGTATTCAAACCAGGTTTTTGAGTCCGAGTCAGGATTTCAAGTCGTATAGAGCTCGCCAACCAATTAAAGGAACAGGCCGTGTATCGGTCTGCGTTGCGCAACGTCCCTAGGCTGTCACAGATATGTGCAAACTTGATTCTTGCTTCGGTAAAGTTCTTTACCTGAAAATCGTGCATGGCCGCGTTGAGTTCAAGCATCCATTTGGATCTTGGACTCGCGGAGTCAATAATGGAGTCATTCGGGAAAATGAAGGTTTCATCAAAACCCGCCAAACGTTGTGCGAATTGTCCAGCGTAGAAATGAGTTGCATCCCCATACCTTGTACTCGATTGGATCAGCTGGCTGCAAAGTCTCGCCGCTTCAACGAATCGTCCGGCGCGAACGCACCAAATGGCATGCTCATAGATTGGCCGATTTCGATTTTCGATCAATTCAACGCGACCTAATTGAGAACCGGTGTGGTTATTCGAAGTCGCTTTGGTTTGAAAAATCATTTTAACGCACGCTAAACAAGAAAGGACTAGTATTCAAAATCGTTCTAGTTCGAACCTGGAAGAAATTTAGGATCCAATTTAAGTTCCATCGACCGAATCGCTGGATTTTTGATCTGCAAAATCGCGAATCCAGGGCAATACAACACCTACAACAGGAACAACGGGAACTTATCTAGCGCAGAATCAGCAGGCGTTCTTAGGAAAGATCACTCTTTCGTGTTGCTATATAGATCCAACGATTTTTTGAGAATGCTAGCCCAAAGCTTGTAGCCTGTCTCGTTTTGGTGCAATTTGTCAGTGGTAAACAACTCGCTACGAGGTTTACCATTGGTGAGATAATGCTCTTCAGTCGAAACGAAATAGACGTTTTGCATTCGTGTAGCGAGTTCCTGAAGTGCAACATTCGCGGCTTGAATTTTGGGCCAATGATCAAAGCGTGAAGGGGTTGGGGTAATTGCAACTAAGAAAATAGGGGCTGCAGAATTCTGTTCACGCACCTTGTGAATGACCAACTCTGCAAGCCTCTGAATCTCTCGAGGAGTCTTATCTGATTCGGAACCAGTGATGTCATTAGCAATAAAGACCATGGCGGATCGGAAACGAAGACCATGGACTAGCTCTGGGGTGTAGATTGCAAGATCGCAAAATTTCGCACCGCCATAGGCTCGTCGTAGCACGGTATAGGGTGCCATGTCAGTATCGATCGAATCCCAAAGGCGAAAACTCGAACTGCCCAAACAAAGAACAGTATCGGATCCACCCTCCGTGCGATTCGATTTGGCCAACTGACGGACGTCGCTGTTCCACTTTTCCGCAGCGGAAGCGTATTGCCCTAGATTGTTACCCTGGATCCACTCTTGACGATCG
>CAITIF010000390.1 GCA_903892365.1 uncultured Pirellula sp.
CAGCAGCGTTACCAAGCTTGAGCAAGGACTCACAACGGGAGCAACCGAATCGCCTGGATTTGGCCAATTGGTTGGTGTCCGACGAAAATCCTCTCACCGCGCGAGTCACCATCAATCGACTTTGGCAGCAAGTGTTTGGGGTTGGAATCGTTAAGACCAGCGATGACTTTGGATCGCAAGGTTCCCCACCTGTTCACCCAGAATTGTTAGATGCTTTGGCCTTCCGGTACCGAGCGAATGGATGGAATACAAAAGAAATAATGAAAGAGATGGTTCGATCCGATGCGTTCCGCCGATCGGCCACGGTGACTCCCGCTTCGTGGAATATCGATCCCGAAAATCGCTATCTCGCACGTGGGCCACGCATTCGTTTAGATGCGGAACAAATTCGGGACAATGTTCTCGCCGTCAGCGGTTTGCTCAATCGCGCGATGGGTGGTCCGGGGGTAAAGGGGTACCAACCAGGAAATATTTGGGAGCCCGTCGGATATGGGGATTCCAATACGCGATACTATGTCCAGGACCATGGAAATGCTCTCTATCGACGCAGCCTTTACAGCTTTATCAAGAGAACCGCTCCACCACCGTTCATGAGCAATTTCGATGCTCCCAATCGCGAACTGTTTTGCACACGACGCGAACGAAGCAATACGCCATTGCAAGCGTTGCAGCTGATGAACGACATCCAATATGTGGAAGCAGCTCGAGTTTTAGCGGAGAGTGTTTTGTCCGATGCATCGATTCCAACGGAACGACGCATCCAACGGATTTTCCAGTTGTCCCTTTCGCGGGTTCCTACAGCGACCGAACAAGAAGCGATGGCTTTGGCATTGTCCAAATTTCAATCGCGTTTTCAGGATCATCTCGAAGACGCAAAGAAGTTGGTCTACGTCGGCGAAAAACCAACCAACTCGTTGATTCCAGTGCAAGACTTGGCCGCCTACACGTTGTTGGCCAACCTGGTTCTTAACTTGGACGAGACCGTGAATCGGAACTGATCAACGCTCTTGGGTGAGCTTTGACATAGGCTTGTTTGAGGTTAGCCGTGCTAACGTGAGTGTAGATTTGCGTGGTCACCAGGCTCTTGTGGCCAAGCAATTCTTGAACGCTTCGAATGTCGGCTCCTCGGTCAAGCAAGTGGGTTGCAAAGCTGTGACGCAAGGTGTGAGGTGTGGTTCGCGAGTCGAGGCCACTTTCTTTGATATACTTTTCCAGCATTCTGGCGACGCTTCGGGTGGTTAGACGCAAACCGAACTTGCTGGTAAAAGTTGGCAATTCCTTGTTGTCTCCGTGGTCTTTCCGAGTGCGGACGGCAAAGTAACGCTTCAAGGCTTTGGCAGCAAAGCCACCAATCGCTCCAAAACGTTCTTTTCGACCCTTACCGCGAATCCGAACCACCCCTTCGTCGAAATCGATATCGCGATCGTTGGTGCCGACCAATTCGCTAACCCGCATGCCTGCGCTGTACATGACCTCCAAAATCGCGACATCGCGAAGGCCCATCTCACAGCCAGGGTCCGGTGACTCGAGCAGTTTTTGAATTTCGTCCGCAGAAAGAAAGTGCGGGAGTTTTCTTTGGCCGCGGGGATTGCGCAGCGGTTTGGCAGGATTTGTGTCTGCCATCTGCTGCCGTTGAGCGAACCGATAGAAGCTCCTTAAGGATGCTAGCTTTCGGGAAATACTGGTTCTTGCATAGCCAGCATCATGGAGGGCAGAAACGTACCCGCGAAGCAAAGTTGCGTCCACGTCCCGGGGAAGAACTTTTTTTTGCCCCTCGTCCGTCAAGAAATCCGCCAGGTCCATCAAATCTTCGCGATAGGATTTGATCGTCAGATCCGAAGCGTTCCTTTCCACATCCAGGTAGCGAAGGAATTGCGAGATTTCTGCGTGCATCCGTGAATCTCCAGTTTTTCCGAGGAAGGAACCAAGGGGCAGAATCGAAACAAGCGTTTGTCAAAAAAGTCGCCGAAACTTGGCCCTCCGAAGTTTACACGCCAAATCGAAACAGGCTTGAGCCTTTCGCCAAACATTTCCGAACGGCAAAGAAATATCAAATTTTGGCGACTTGGATCAAGTTTACCGATTGTTCTGCCGAAATCACCAGCAGCGATTTTGTGGATCGACATGATCAAGTAGGAGATGCTAGCATCCCCGATCTTGACGAGCCGCCCGCAGGAGCCTAGACTTTCTGACTGTTAAACCCAGTCGGCAAAACGACTTAGGTCGTACCAAGGTTCCTCGGGGAGTTCAGTCGTGACGAAAAAAGAGATCGTGAAAACGATTTCCGAAGAGACCGGAATCAATCAGCAAGTGATTAAGTCGATCGTTCAACGAACGTTCGATTCGATCGTGACTACTCTGGTTGAAGAGGGTCGAATTGAACTTCGAAACTTCGGAGTGTTTCAAGTAAAACCGAGAGCCGCTCGCAAGGCACGCAATCCTCGAACGGGACGACAAGTCGAAGTCCCTGAGAAGTTTGTGGTTACCTTCAAGCCTGGAAAAATAATGGAACAGAAAGTCAACTCCATCGAGGGGACGCCACTGGCCCAGCAGATCCGGGATGAAATGGCTTCGGGCAAACTTGATCCAGAAATTGATTCGGACGACGAAGCAACGGAAGAAGCTTCGGAATCCTAACGAACTCTTTGAGCTCAGCTCAGTCGGTTCGGCGTTATCGGACGGTATTGGTTTAGTGCAAGACATTCACGGAGGATGAGTCATGCGGCGAAGAATTTGTTGGGCTTTATTGGTTTGCAGTTCATGCCTCCCGATGGTTGGTTGCGTACTTCCTATTTACTCAGCCAATCCATCCAAGCGAGCTGAGCAATTGATTTATACGTCCGAAAACTTGCGTGCACTCATTCAAGAGTGGGAGCGTTTTTGGTTCTTGGATCAACCTAACCACATGACTCCGTTCCGTGTTCACGGCGGCGTGATCTAGGAATTGGAACTGCCGATCGTTCACGATTCGGCAAACGAAGTCGACCGGGGCAGTGCATGAACTGTCCCTTGCGGCATTTCGTACTCATCATGTAGTATTCCAAGAAACATTGAAGGAATCCTCGTGATGAACAAATTTCTGGATCGAACCACCCGTTGGAGCTCGTCCCTCATCCCATATGCCTTGGTGTCAGCCATCGGCGTCGGGTTGGCGGGCGGCATGGCATTGCTGGTTTTCTATGCTGCATTGCGTTGGACCGACGAAGTTCAAGATGGTCTGGGTGGGTTCTATGGCAAGTCGGGCACTCTGATTATTGCCGGTGGTGGAAATCTGCCGGAGACAATCCCTGCTCACTTCTGCAAACTTGCCGGTGGCAACGAAGCCCGTCTGG
This sequence comes from uncultured Pirellula sp., assembly GCA_903892365.1. Classification (GTDB taxonomy): domain Bacteria; phylum Planctomycetota; class Planctomycetia; order Pirellulales; family Pirellulaceae; genus JBKCUI01. The sequence continues at coordinate 3,333 of CAITIF010000390.1, forward strand.
TCGTCATCCCTTCTTATGACGCAACCCCACGTGAAGAGCGAGCGATTATTCGCGAATGGCGTCGTCGCCAAGTTGCCACCATCGATGTCTCCCGATGCCGAGCTCGAGACGATTCTGCCAGCGTTGCCCTGGCCTCGAAGATTAAAGACGCGACTGGCGTTTGGTTTACTGGCGGTCAACAAGCTATTCCTGCGGAATACTATTCAGGCACTGCAGTGGAAACGGAACTTTGGAGTCTCCTGGAGCGTGGGGGAGTCATCGGCGGCACTTCCGCCGGTGCCGCAATCATGTCGCGAGTCATGATCGAGGAAGGGCATCGTTCCGCAAAAACTCGCCAAGGCCTTGATCTGATCCGCGGCTGCGTGATCGATCAACATTTCATGCGAAGAAATCGGCTGACGCGACTTCGAGGGGTGCTGGACCAACACCCCAAGACGATTGG
>CAITIF010000391.1 GCA_903892365.1 uncultured Pirellula sp.
AGCGGTATCCATAACAAGTACGCCAGCAAACAGAGCAATCCTGCCGCAACGCCCCACTGCGGTGAAAGCCATTCTTGCTGCACGCAAAACATTCCAAAAATAGCAAAGCACCATAGGATCATTCCATTGCGAATCGACTCCCATGGCAAAGACGTATTCTCCGAGACAACCGGTTCGCGAAAGCTTTCCAATGGTGAAATCGCACTCTGTTGTTTTTGGGCGAACCAGACTACCAAAAGCGTCAGCCCTGGTACAAAAATAGAAATGGCAACAATCGCAAGCCATGGAATCGAAAAGACACCTGGCGGAGTTTGCAACACAGCGGACAAAACATTCCCCATCACCAAACCAAGCCCACATCCGCTCAGCACCCCTAAGAAAACACCGATCAAGCTGATGGCAAACGCTTCCATGAGTACCACTCGTGAAATCTGCTGTGCGGTTGCGCCAAGGCAACGCAGGATAGCAAAGTGCGGCCGGCGCTCCGCCAAATTCATCCGCGTGGAATTGAGCACAATGTAAGCGGCCATTGCAACCGCAAGCGCGCTGGCAAAGGACAGGCCAAGCTCTGTGGACTTCAATAAATCGTCCGCGACACCCACCATGTTGGTTCGTTCTTTCACCTTGACGGATGTCGGCAATTGTTTTGTCAATTGGTCCGTCACCGAGGATTTAAGTGTTGCGTCATCGGACTTCAAAAAGATTCGCGTGCGGTCCAACTGATCCTTGAGAGAACTCGACTTTTGCAGCCAACCCAAATCGACAATCAATCCATGCTCGCTCGAGATCTGATTCCAAGTCTTCGAAGGGATAATGGCCTTCACCACCAGTTTCTTAAATCCCTTGCGAAACAGGCATTGCACAGCTTCCCCCTGTTCAACGCTCAACTGCCTCGCAACCAATTCCGACAACAAGCATTCCTCGGGCCCTGGAAGTTGAGCGTCCGTCAATTGGAAAGCCGATTGCAGCAATTGCCGAACTGAGGTCTGCGATTCTTCGAGAGGAATTCCCATCGCTAGGCCTCGCGACTTGAGCTCTTTATTGCGAATCACCGTTCCTCGAATCAGGGTCGGCATAGCCACCGAGCCTTCTACAGACTGTGCCAAAGCTGGATCAAAGTCAGAGCTTGAATATCTGCCACCGCTCGCACTTACAATATCAAGGGACGGCAGCCCCTGGACCGCCTTGTTCAGCTCACGAAACGAGGATCGCGCGTTATGAGATGCGACAAAGATGCTGACCAGCGTCGCTGTCGACAAAATCAGGCTGACCAAGGTAAACAGCAATCGAGTCGGCCGCTGTTTCCAATGCTCCCAAAGAATATTGAGCATAGGTCTAGGACTTTCTTGAATCGTGAACGATCAATCCATCGCGCATCTTCACAATTCTGTCCGCCGCTTCGGCGACCGTATTGTCGTGCGTCACGATCACTAGGGTCTGATGCAAATCTCGTACAAGCTGCCGGAAAAGGTCGATCACCATTTTGCTATTAGTGGAATCTAACGCACCAGTCGGCTCATCCGCCAGCAAGATCGCAGGCGACATGACCAAAGCCCGTGCGATAGCAACTCGCTGTGCTTCCCCGCCCGAAAGTTCTCCGGGGCGATTCTGTTGCTTGTTCTCCATCCCTACAGACGCGAGGGCAGCAATTGCCTTCGGCCGAGCCTCCTCGATCGAAACACCATCCAAACGCATCGGGACCATGACATTGTCGATGGCCTTTAGCATAGGAAGCAAATGAACCTTTTGAAAAACGAATCCGATCCGCCTTCGACGCAGCAATGTTTGGCTAAGATCGTCTAAGTGCGAAATGGACTGCTGTTCCAACAAAACGTCACCTGAATCCGGGCTGTCCAACCCACCCAGCATATGCAGCAAGGTACTTTTGCCGCACCCCGACGGGCCAACAATTGCAACGAATTCCCCTTTGGCTATGTCCAAGCTAACGCCGCGCAATGCCGGGTGATCGACAATCCCTGTTTTATAGGTCTTCGCCACATTGAGGGCGCGAAGCAGATGTTCCATCCAAGACTTTCTGGTTTAGTTGAATCGACATGCAATCATCTAGGAAAGCCCAAAAACTGCAACTGCGATTCTGCTTCTTCTACCAAACTCCCATGATCCCATGAAGCCCATCTTGCTCCACAGCGTCCGGCAAACAACGCTCCAAATAGGGGGCGTGATCCGACAAAATGATAAATGATCGAGGCAAGGGCTGAAATGGCGTCACATTCTGATTCGCACCTGCCCGCGCAGAAGCGATTCCCACACGTTCGGCCCAAAAATCCTCTTCGAAGATTTGCCCTGTGTTGTTTGCCCGACTATTGAAATTACTGAACTGATTCCGGAAAAACTGGTTCAAAGTGTACTGATCGGCAGAAGGAGCATCCACGGGGGTATCTGTCGATACGGAAACATACTTCTTGCGGAGTACGCGAACGGCATCTTCCATCGTCATCTCCGAACATTTGGCTTGCGAACCCGGTGCTACTTCGGTCGCAATAAAGCACCGTGATTGTGCATCCACGAACATGGCGACACTCCAGGCAAAAGCCGAGTCGTTTCTGATCGATTTGTCGTTTAGCACTTCGTCTTTTTCTTCCGTTCTGCCGACCATGGAAACCCCTCGCAAGGGATGGGTTATACAGAACTGCGATTGAACTCGTGGCTGCAATAGGCCAGCATAAACCTGCTTTCCTTCTTTCTCGAACTGCTGGCTGCCAGGTAGTTCTTTGTTGGAATGGATGGTCAATGGTGACAGCTGGGTTTCCTCACCCAGCACCAATCCTTCGGAGGGAACGACAGCAGCAAAGTAGCTTTGACGCGACCAAACCATCCCGTCGCCCCGTGCATCCAAACACGCAAAGGACCTTAGGCGACAAATCGATCCAAAACCATCCTTGAGGATCCCGTAGGCAAATAAAGCGAATGTAAAGAAAGCCGCTAAAAGAGGCATTAAAACCACCAGCCAGACACGACGCTTGTGCTGATTGCACCAAAAGAGAAGTCCCGGAACTACCAATCCTGCAAACGCTGAAACAAACACGAGAAAAGGGATCACAGGCGTACGTCCGACGGATGGAATCAACCATCCCCAGAAATCATCCCCTATTCCCTCTTTGAATCGTTGAACTCGATTGATCGGAACTTCGGGCGAAAAACCTGAGGGGTCTCGAAACAAGGACTCTGCATCTCGGCGAGCATTCGTTTCAAGCCGTACCGTTCCAAACCCATAAGAGAACGTTAAATCACTCTGGAGAATGTCAGTTTGATCTTCGATCGCCTTTGCAACGCCCGAACCTACCTGAGCTTCCGGAGAAAGAGGAACATCATAAGCCTCCAGCAAACGTGAGGATGCAATCTCCAGCGTTGACAGCTCCAGGTCGATTCTCGACTGACACACCTCCAAGAAAGAATTCCATAAAATCCCAATGGTTTCGAGCAAATCGCCGGAAACGATCATTCCATTGGGAAACGTTTGCTGATTGTACTGTGCCGTGCCTGCGAAACCGTCAAGCAAACTTCTGGACTGAAACTGATCCCAAGAAGTATCTGAAAACAAGTCCAAGGTCGAATCAAAATCACTCGGTTGAACGCTTTGGACATCAACAGGCAATGTCGCAACCCCTCCGGGAATCCATTTTGATTTCGAAGCGCGCAAGTCGCTATCGGTTCTGGCCGCATCCATGTTGATCGCAAAGCGGTTTCGCACCTCTTTGATACTTTTCACGTTGCAGACGATTAACACTCCTCCTGCAAGTGCGTAGTTGTTTAAAGATTGAATCGCGTCTGGGGACAGCACATCAAGTTCCGAGGCGTTGATTGCTACCTGATCAAACACGCTCAGGTACAGCCAGTTGTTCGGAAGAAGTTCGGAATTGGCATAGATCGGTTTGTTTGCACCAAACATCCGAGTTTCGGATTGCGAGTACCAGCGGCCGGTTTTTTCAAAGTCCTCTTTCGCGCTCTTGCGCCTTGGATCCAGTCTCGAGAGATCCTTGGAAAAAACCACCAAGCTTGGGGCGTTGCTTGCCCCGGAAAACCCGAGCTGGTTGTACGCGTACACTTTCTGTCCGCTCAACCTTTGACCGTTCAAGGTCGCAAAAATGTTGACCACCTGTGTGTCGAACATGTTGGCCAAGATCTCGCCTCGCGCTTCCGATGTCCCTTGCTCAATCGCAATTTCCAATACGGCTTGAGTCCCCGTTTCGGAAAAGTACTGGCCATTGGCGAAATGAACTTTGAGATTACCGTCCGTCTTAAATACCACACCTCGTTGCGGAACGACTCTTACATTGACTGGGCAATAGCCCGCTTTGTATCCAGTCCACTCGGGGACCGAGACATAAATAAAAATGTCCCCCGTCGACCCCGATCGCTGAGTTATCAAGTATTCGGTTGCATTCTGGGATAGGTCGATCGCTCCCTGTGCAATCCCACGACTAGCGTGGAAAAGCACTGAAATAAAAACAGAAGCGATCAAACTCAACGCAAAGCGCGAAGAGATGTTCAGACTTCTCCCAAGGTGCAACATTTAGCAAACCTACCGTACTGGAGCTGCTTCTTTTTCGAACATGGTCTTATAAAAAAGACCTGCACCAACGGCACCAAGGATGGGCGCAACCCAGAATAGCCATAGCTGAGCAATTGCCCAACCACCGACCATCACAGCTGGACCAGTGGACCGCGCTGGATTGACCGACAAGTTTGTCACTGGAATTCCAATCAAATGGATCAAAGTCAAACCAAGTCCAATCGCAATCGGGGCAAACCCGGCAGGAGCTCTTTTGTCCGTAGCGCCATGGATGATGAACAGGAAGAAGAAGGTCAATACAACCTCCGCAACAAAGCATGCGACCATCGAATACTGACCAGGAGAATGTTCAGCATATCCGTTGGAAGCAAAGCCATCCGCAAGCTTGAAGGCAGGATTCCCAGATGCGATAACGTAGAGCACAGCCGATCCCAATAAGGCTCCAGCTACTTGAGCTAAAATATAAGGGCCCACGTCTGCGCCCTTGAATCTTCCACCGGCAGTTAATCCAAGCGTCACTGCAGGGTTCAAGTGACAGCCAGATATGTGGCCAATTGTGTAAGCCATCGTCAGTACGGTAAGCCCAAAGGCCAATGCAACTCCAGCAAAGCCGATTCCCAAACTGATCGGCGTTTCTCCCACTTTGGCTGCAAAAACCGCCGCTAAAACAGCGCTACCGCATCCTCCGAATACAAGCCAAAAAGTCCCAAAACATTCGGCTGCACATCGCTTCCCTAAATCCACTAGATTACCCAACTTTCTTTATCGTACTCTGTTCAGTTTTTTACCACGAAAACCAGCCGAGCCCCAAGAAAGGGCTATGCCCGTATGAAACATACGGACTGCTTATCTGGCAATCAGCACCCGAAATTTAAAATTGCCGTAAGCCAATAATCCTTCCTGATATACGGCTCGTTAGTTCATTCGGGTGATGATACCAAAAAATGACTTTGTGTGCGTTGGCTTAGTTGCAGTCCTGAACACACACAAAAAAAGAGAGTCTACGACATCTTGACTAATTTGGTAATTCGTCCAGTCTCTACCCATTCCGCCACGTAGATATTTCCTAGGCGATCGAAGCAAGCGTCATGCGGATGGACAAACTTTCCATCTTGCCACTTCGTTTCGTCTTTTCGAATGGTAAACCCCTTGTCCGCTTCAATCCTGGAGACGTCGTCTCCTAAAGTGGCAATGGTTTTATAATCTTTGTCCAAAATCGACACTCGCGACTTCAGTTCAGGGACAAGCAGCAGATTCCCTTGCTGGTCCACGTTCGCTGGCAAGCCAAAGCCGGTGATTGTCTTTTCGTACTTGCCATCGATGGAAAAGATCTGAAGTGTATTGTTGGCTCGATCGGTCACGACAATTTTCGGAGCTTGAGGATTGCGGTCGTCGATCCACAAGCCGTGCGGTGTATTGAACTTGCCTTCTCCTGCACCCTCGCCACCAAACGAGCTTAACCACTTACCATCCTTGTCGTATCGATGGATCCGGAAAGCACCGTAGCCGTCAGCCAAGAAGAAACCGCCATCGCTGGTAAACGCGAAGTTTGTTGGCATGAATCGATCTCGCCCCCACACGCGCTTGGGCGACTCGGCCTCGTCCGCATGGTAAACACCGGATTCTTTAGGAGCTCGATTCTTCCAAACGACTTCTCCCTTCAAATCTAGTTTGGCAAACTCCTTAACCTGCTGATAAGCGGCAACGTAAAGAAATTCTTGCGAGCCTTCTTGGCGAACTTCGATTCCGTGCCCACCACCTTGATACTGACTTCCAAATGCCCGAATAAATTTTCCTTGTTCGTCGAACACGAAGATAGAAGGGTGGTCCTTCAGTTGCTCTCGACCTTCGTGAATCACATAAAG
>CAITIF010000392.1 GCA_903892365.1 uncultured Pirellula sp.
AAGATCTTAGACATGGGAGCCTTCACTCAGTTGCTCGATGCGGCACAGCGGAGCGGTATCGTTCCAGGGTCCAACATCATTATCCAAGTTCGCGATTGCGAGTATCGACTCGGAAAATACAACAAAGCCCTGCAAATGATGGAGACGCTTTACACCACCTTTCTTGGCTCCGAATCGCAGCGGAACCAGAGATTGCAACGCGAAGAGATGGAGATCGCATGTGGCCGAAAGAAGATGTCTCCTCGCGAGCTTCAGTTAAAACGATCGCAAGACAATCAAGCAACTCAAGCGGTCGATCGCACCAAGGTTCGCTTCCAACGCGTGCTTGAAGGTCTGCGAGGTCTGTTGCATCTGGAGAACACCGCGACTGCTCAAGATTAGCTGTTGCGCGATCGTACGGTACGTAACGATCGATCTACGTGTCCGCATTGCGCCAAAGGTTCCGTAAACGTCTAGGCTTATCAATCCGTTACATCTTTACATGGCAGGACGCCGATAACTTGGGTGTCCGGGGAGAATCCGCTGCAAGGATGCAACGTGCGTTTTCGATCGCTATCCCCTCGTTACAGGAAGGAGCCTGAAGCACTGCATTTTTGAGATACCTACGGAGCTGAGTCATGGCAAAAAAAGATGTTTTCCGAGTCGTTACACGAGCTCAAGATGGCTCGCTCAAGATCCGTGATTTTCATAGTGCGGAAGTCATTCTCAATACCCATTCCCAAACCGGCATCGATGATAGCAGTACCGATCTCGATCTTCGCGGAATGCCAATATTCAAAGGCCTAATTGGCCCTATTCCTGAAGGAAAGAATATTGTTCGGTACGAAAGCCCAGAAGTCTTTGAAGCAATGACCAAAGAATGGGCTACCAATAAGCCACGACGCCGCCGACGTGCCAAGGCGCCCGTGGATGCACCGGCAGTGAGTGAATGGGTTGTTCCAACGCAAACAAGCTGAGCCGTTCCAAACCCTCCCCGAGCGATTCACCGCGAGCAGTGTCGGCGTCTTTCATCGTCATCAGATGCAAAACGCCGAGCCGTAACTTAGCGAAATTGAATTGCCTTCGAGCTAGTCCGAACCGCAGCCTTTGGCTAGAGTAGAGTCTACCCCAACCAACCTCTACCCATACCGTTGCTTCATGCCTGACTTGATTGCACAAGGCCCAACCCCTTCCGATCGTTGGCGCCGACCACTTCCCAAAGAGAGCATTCCCCCCAAGCCTGTCGTACTTGGCCGGACCGCTACGGGATGGTCGGTGCCTTGGGACGATCGTATTTCTCGATGCCATGCCTCTTTGACTTGGAATGGGGCCAGGCTGCAGGTCGTTCGCACGCTGGATGCTCGAAATCCAATTTTCTACAAAGGCCTTCGACAAGATGAATTCGCGATCGGAATCGGCGATCACTTCGTCATAGGGCAAACGACCTTCAGCTTGGTCGATCAGCGGGTCCGCGTCATGGCTCAGCAGGAGGACGCACCTGCTCTGACCGAGCACACCTACGCTTCGACTCAATTGCGTCAAGCGCGGTATCGCGATGCCGACCGCCGCATTGAAGTACTTAGCCGAGTTCCCGAAATCATCTCCAGCAGCGCCAGCGATGAGGAAATGTGCGTTCGGGTCGTAAACGTGCTTATGCAAGGCATCCAGCAAGCAAACTTCGTTGCCATCGTGGCGGACCAACGCAGCGATGCGACAACCGCCCACTCGCTGAACTTGAACAAGCCAGCAAAAGGTAAATCTCTTAGTGAAAACAATCCGTTCGGAATTCGGTTGCTGCATTGGGACTCCAGGAATCTTGGCGGCCATCAGTTCTCTCCCTCGGCCCAGCTAATTCACCAAGCCACCTCGAGCCGCGAAAGTGTGCTGCACGTATGGAGCCGCGCCATCGAGGCAACTCAGGCTTCGTACACTCAGAGCGAGAATGTGGATTGGGCGTTTTGCACGCCGATCAATAGCGAGTCCTGTCCGGGATGGGCGATCTATGTTGCAGGAGATTTTTCCAACCTGCTTCCACAAAATGCACGCGACGCTACCTCGGCAATTGCCGTTGATTTGCAAGACGACTTGAAGTTTACAGAACTGACAGCGACTACCTTAGGATCGTTACGGCAGACACGAATGCTGCAGCGCCGCCAAGATTCCCTTCGACCGTTCTTTGCACCGGTGGTTCAACAGGCGCTGGCGGCTCGTGACCCGGATGAGGTGCTGGCCCCTCGAGAAGCCAATGTATCTGTCCTGTTTTGCGACCTGCGAGGATTCTCACGCCAGAGCGAAGAGTCCGGGGACAAGCTCTTGGAACTGCTTCGACGTGTTAGCGATGCTTTAGGGGTGATGACCCACCACATCTTGGATCGGAACGGAGTTGTCGGCGATTTCCATGGGGACGCTGCGATGGGTTTTTGGGGCTGGCCATTAGAACAAAAAAGCTCGGTTTTGCAGGCAGCTCAAGCGGCCCTTGCAATTCGTGCAGAATTTGAAGCGTCTGCCATTATTGATAATCATCCGTTGGCCGGATTTCGCGCGGGGCTAGGGATTGCTACTGGTAAAGCGGTGGCAGGTCGGATTGGAACAGTCGACCAAGTGAAGGTGACCGTGTTTGGTCCCGTGGTGAACCTCGCGTCGCGTTTGGAAAGTATGACGAAGCAATTGCGAGCCCCCATCCTAATGGACGAGGCTACAGCAAGTCGCGTTCGAAACGAAGTGGATCCCAGTATCGCACGCACTCGTCGAGTCGCTCGCGTCTTGCCGGTCGGCATGTCGACTCCGCTCATGGTCAGTGAATTGCTCCCCCCCGAGGGCCCGAACGAGCTGCTGAGCAATGCTCACATCACAGCTTATGAAAAAGCCTTAGATGGATTGCAAGATGGAAACTGGAGCGAAGCATTTCGAATGCTACATCAGGTTCCTGCCGAAGATAGAGTGAAGGACTTCTTGACCGTCTTCATCGCGCAGCATGGCCGGTCGGCACCTACGGACTGGCAAGGTTTTATAAGGCTTCCCGAAAAATGACCCAATCTGATTTGATCACTCAAAATGGCTCAGCCCCTCGGAGCGATTGGTGGAAGTCTGCGTTTCAAATTGCCTCCTGCATTCTTGGCCTTCCTTTGATTGCAACGGCGACGATCAGCGGTAAAAGTTCGACCGAGAAGCTTTTAACTCTTTTTGTCCAACCTTACTTCGTGTTGTTGATGGTTGTACTGTGGGTTGGTTTGGTTTCGTTGAGAAGAGGTCAAAAAGGAGCGGGTTGGCTTTTGATTGGTTTGGTTACATTTCTATGGATCGCGAGTACCTCGGTGGTAGCATCCGCTGTCGTTCGCTATTGGGAAAGTTTGGTTTCCACGAACATACCAACATCGGAAAAGCCATTTGACTATGTGGTTGTATTGGGGGGCGGCACCGGAAAAACTCCGGATGGTCGTGCCCAATTGAACGACGCGGGCGATCGAGTCGTGTATGCAGCCACCCTATTCTTGCAAGGCAAAACCAAAAATCTCATTACCACCGGAGATTCCATGGCGATTCGAGGATCACTGTCAGGTAGCTTTGAACCTGGGAGCGACCCCAGCGAGCAAACACGGATCATTTGGAATGCGTTAGGTATTCCTGACGAAAACATTTTTGAAGTCTCAGGGCAAAACACTTTTTCCGAACTTGCGTCCTTGCGAGACCACCCTGAATGGTGGAAGGACAGCCGTTGTGGCCTGGTTA
>CAITIF010000393.1 GCA_903892365.1 uncultured Pirellula sp.
GAATCCATGCGAAAGTCCATGCTTGCCAGGATGCGAGAAGACCCAAGCCAAGAGCTTCGCTATTTGGCAGTGAAAGATGCTATCGATGCAAAGCCTAGCACTCCGGAGCTGGAATCCTTGCTGCAAGCTGCCCGACATCCCGAGCAAGTCACCGGCATTATTGAAAGCCTGAAGGAAGCCGGGGTTGTGGTCGATCAAGCGAAGCATTTTGGCTTTTTGATGGACTGGAAGTTAATCGGCCCTTTCGATCATGTTGGCACCGCCAATTTCGACAAAGTTTTCCCTGTGGAAGCGGACGCGATCGCTCAGAGTGAAAAGGCCGAGTACGACGGAAAAAATGGAAAAGTGAGCTGGATCAGTAAGAGCACGGAAAACGTTCAAGGTGAAATGGATCTAGCCGAGATTTTTTCCAACGAAAAGGGCTGCATCGTCTATGCCCTGGCGGAATTTGATTCGCCCATAGAGACCGAAGCAGAACTCCGGTTGGGATGCATCAACGGAAATAAAGCATGGCTCAATGGCAAATTGATCATGTCCAACGAGGTCTATCACACTTCCATGCAAATCGATCAGTATGTGGAGCGTGTCGCGCTGAAGGCAGGCAAGAACCGTATCTTGTTGAAGCTGTGCCAGAACGAGCAAAAAGAGCAATGGGCTCAGAGATTTGCATTCCAACTACGGGTCTCCGATTTCACCGGCAAAGCCATTTTGGCCAAAGGAAGATAAGATCATGTTTTCAATGAATCAACGATTTTTTCATCGGACGCTTGGAGCGATGCTGGGCCTAGGGATTGTTTCCGGTTTTTCCGATGCACTGGCCTTCGAAGATTGGCCTCAGTTCCGCGGCGTGAATGCATCCAGCGTCTCGAACGATTCCAAACTTCCTGTCGAATTTGGTGGCGAATCCAAAAGCAATATCGCTTGGCAAACCAAGCTGCCGGGCCGAAGTGTTGGCGGAGCGATTGTGGTCGGGGATCAAGTGATCACCACCAGCAGCAGCGGCATGGACCAACGTCGTTTGCATCTGATCAGCTTGAATCAGCAAGATGGTTCCATTCGCTGGCAACAAGAATTGGTCGCTCGTGGGCGTCCCTTCTGTCACCCGACTAGCGCCAACGCAGCTCCGACACCTGCTTCCGACGGCAAGAATGTCTACGCTTTCTACAGCTCCAACGATCTTGCTTGTGTCGATCTGGAAGGGAATTTGGTCTGGTACCGATCCTTGTCGACCGACTTCCCGAAAGCCGGAAATGACGTTGGTATGAGCAGCTCACCCTTGGTCGTCGATGGTGTCTGTATCGTTCAAGTGGAATGCCAAGGGGATTCGTTCGCAGCGGGACTTAGCTGCGAAGATGGATCTGTTTTGTGGAAAAGAGAACGACCCAAGCAAGCCAACTGGGCGTCCCCAGTCGCAATTCAAAACCCCGCCAAAGAAAACATGGTGGTGATGCAATCCCGCGAGAATCTTGTAGCCTTGGATCCAAAATCTGGGAAAGAACTTTGGGTGATGGATATGCCATGCTCCACCATCCCGTCGGCGATGGCAGTGGATGGTCGATTGCTTGTTCCCGCTTCCGGCATCACAGCGTTGGACTTGAGCAGCGTTGGCTCTTCCCCAAGCAAACTGTGGGACAACAACAAGCTCAGTGCAAACGCTTGTTCCCCGTTGGTCGTTGGTTCGCGTGTTTACACCATCAGCCGAACGGTCTTGGCATGCGCGGACATCTACTCGGGCGAACTGAAATGGCAGGCTCGGTTGACCGATGCCAAGAGCATTTGGTCCTCCCCCGTGGTTGCAAATAACTTGCTGTATATTTTCACCGAAGAAGGCAAGTGCTTGGTAGTACGTCTTGGCGATGAAAAAGGAGAAGTGGTCGCAACCAACGACATGGGCGAAAGCGTCCTTGGTTCGCCAGCGATCTCCGGCAACGCCATGTACGTTCGCGGAGTATCCAGCCTTTGGAAGATCGCTGAAAAGTGAGTTCTCATCCATCGCATCCAACTTCGGTTTCTTTTGATCCAGCCATGGCCCCCGTGGCTGGACGTGTGAAAGTTCCTGGTTCCAAAAGCATCACCAATCGAGCGCTCATTTGCGCTGCCATGGCCACTGGAAAGACGCGGCTCACGGGGGTGCTGGACAGCGAAGACACACGAGTCATGGTGGAAGCGTGGCAGGTGCTGGGGCTGGATCTTCATTGGGATAAAACAGCCTGCACTTTGGATATCCACGGATGCGGTGGCAAGCCCCCTCAACCCGACGGTGACTTGCACATTGCAAACAGCGGCACGACCGTTCGGTTTCTCACCGCGGCACTAGCTGCCACGCACGGAACCTACACCCTGGACGGCGTGGCACGCATGCGCCAGCGGCCGATCGGGGATCTGCTGTCTGGTCTGCAACGCCTTGGTGCGAATGTCGTCAGCACCAACCCGGAGAATCCAAATTGCCCTCCCGTTCGCATTGTTGCAACAGGACTAACAGGGGGTGTCACGGAAGTCGCAGGCGATGTTTCAAGCCAATTCTTAAGTGGCTTGATGATGGCGGCTCCCTATGCAACCAGTCCCGTATGCATTCGTGTTCTTGGCGAGCTAGTCTCCAAACCCTACGTCGACATGACCGCGGAAGTCATGCGATCCTTTGGAATCGAAGTGACTGGCCGATCGATCGAAGACGGCTACGAATATCAAGTCGACGCTCCAAAATGCTATGCCGCCCGCCAGTACGATATCGAACCTGATGCTTCAGCAGCGAGCTACTTCCTTGCTGCAGCTGCAATCACCCAGGGTAAAGTTCGCGTCGAAGGGCTCGGCCTGGATGCCCTTCAAGGGGATGTGCAATTTGCCAAGGTGCTCGAATCGATGGGCTGCAAACTGACTGCGGGAAGTGACTTCCTTGAAATTCAAGGGATGCCCTTGCGAGGCATCGATGTCGATATGAATTCGATCAGCGATACCGTTCAAACACTAGCTGCCGTAGCTCTGTTTGCCAAGGGACCGACGCGAGTACGAGGTGTCGCTCACAACCGACATAAGGAAACCGATCGGATTGGTGACCTTGCTTGCGAGCTGCGTCGTGTCGGTGCCGAAGTCGACGAGCATGAAGACGGCCTGACCATCCATCCGGGCAAATTGCATGGTGCAGACATGCAAACGTACCGTGACCATCGAATGGCGATGAGCTTGGCATTGATCGGCCTTCGTGTACCTGGCGTTCGAATCTTGGATCCACGATGCACCGAAAAGACCTATCCTCATTTTTTTGAGGACATGGGGACTTTGATCGGGCAAGTCCCTTCGTATGAATGAATCTTCTTTCAGGTTCCCCCCTACTGGCTTACAGGTTTAGCCCTACAAGTTCAGCAAGGCAAATGCCTTGGCCGTCGCACATCGTCCACGCTGAGTCCGAATAAGATACTCACTTCGAAGCAGGAACGGTTCCACTTCGTCTTCAAGCGTGTCCGACGAAACACTCATGGTATGAGCGATAGCCTCAAGACCGGCCGGCCCGCCATGAAACACTCGGATCAGCGTCTCCAGATAGCGACGATCCTGTCGGTCCAGTCCTACCTCATCGACGCCAGTCATGGTCAATGCCCTGCGCGTGATATCGAGCGTCACAGTGCCATCGGACTTGCTCATGGCATAATCGCGCACCCACTTCAACCGATTGTTTGCGATACGAGGAGTTCCTCGCGCACGTTTGGCGATTTCCAACGCAGCATCTGGTTCTAAGACCACGTTCAGCTTGCTCGCGTTGCGATTCAAGATCTCAATCAAGTCCGTTTCGTTGTAATAACCAAGATGTTGCCGGATGTGAAATCGATCTCGAAGCGGGGCGCTTAGCATGCCCGCACGCGTGGTCGCCCCGATCAGAGTGAAGGGTTGCAACTGCAAATTGAGAGTTCGAGCGTTCACCCCTTCCCCAAGGATGATGTCGATTCGATAGTCTTCCATGGCCGTGTATAGGAACTCTTCGACGGGCTTCGGCAACCGATGGATTTCGTCGATGAACAGAACTGATCCGTATTCCAAATTGGTCAAATAGGGGATCATTTCTTTGGGGGCTTTTAATACAGGCCCGCTAGTCATGTCCACCTTGACCCCCATTTCGCGAGGGATGCAAGTAGCGAACGTTGTCTTGCCAAGACCGGGTGGGCCATCGAACAAGATATGGCCGAGCGGTTCTTTTCGCTTTTTGGCTGCGTCGATCGCAATGTGGATCACGTCCATGACATCCTGCTGGCCAACCATATCCGCCATGCGTTTGGGACGGAGCGCAACGTCCGTTTCGCTGGGCGCCACGGACCCCAGGGTTGATCCCGCACCGGATGCGGAGCTGCTGGTTGAGTCTATTGAGTTTTCGTTGAAGCCCTCGTCATCATTGTCGTCCTCAGAGCCTCCCATTATTTTGCGTTCTCTTGCCATTGCTTCACTCCGTTGTCGACCAAACTATTGTAGGCCGTTTCGATGGTCGGTTATTGGATCGGTTGCTGGGACGTTTTACTTTTCAGAGCCTGTTTCCAGGATAGCCATGAATGCCTTCTGAGGAATATCGACCGAGCCGATCGACTTCATGCGCTTTTTGCCCTCGCGCTGTTTCGCCATGAGCTTTCGTTTGCGAGTGATATCCCCGCCGTAGCATTTTGCAGTTACGTTCTTTCGCATGGCAGAAACCGTTTCGCGTGCGATGATTTTGCCACCGATGGCTGCTTGAACAGAGACTTCGAACATGTGTCGATCGATCTCTTCCTTCAGCTTTTTGACGACGGCTCGTCCGCGTCGATCCGCATCTTGTTTGTCGCAAATGACACTCAATGCGTCGACTCGGTTGCCGTTGACCAAAATGTCCATACGAACCAAGTTGGCGGGCGCGTAACCAATGATCTCATAGTCCATGGTTCCGTATCCGCGAGTGGCGCTCTTGAGCTTATCGTGCAAGTCGTAAATGACTTCCGCGAGCGGCAATTCGTAGGTCACCAAAGCGCGCGTTCCCGACAAATAATCATTCGCCTTAAGAATTCCGCGTCGGTCCTGGCACAGTTTCATGACCGTTCCGATAAACTCGATCGGGAGCACGAAATTGACCTTAACGATCGGTTGACGAAACTCTTCAATGTCGCCGGAATCGGGTACTTCCTGAGGCCGATGAATCTCTAATACGTCACCGTTTCGTTTGACGATCTCGTAGGTGACGTTGGGAGCCGTTTGGACCAGGTCGATATTGCATTCGTTCTCGAGTCTTTGTTGAACGATCTCCATATGGAGCAAACCGAGAAAGCCGCATCGGAATCCAAACCCTAGCGCCTCGCTCGTCTCCGGTGCGAATTCAAAAGAGGGATCGTTGATGGAAAGTTTTTCGAGCGCATCGCGAAGTTCGGTGAACTCCTGGCCATCACTGGGGTAAAGCCCGCAGTAGACCATGCGTTTCGGAGGCTTGTACCCATCCAAGGCAATTGCTTTTTCATCGCTGGCCATCGCAACGGTGTCACCAATACGCACATCCTTGATCGACTTGATGTTGCAGATCAGATATCCAACCTGACCTGATCGCAGCTTGTCCACCGGTTTGCGTTCGGGCACAAATTGTCCGATTTCGAGAACGTCATAATTGACGGCGGCCCCAAGGAATCGCACTTTGGCTCCCTTTCGCACTTCGCCATCCATCAATCGTACGTACGTGATGGCGCCACGGTAATCGTCATAATGGGAATCGAAAACCATTGCCCGCAATGAAGAGGACTGCTTGTCTTTGGGGGCAGGAATACGTTCGATGATCGCTTGAAGAAGTTCGTCGATTCCGATCCCTGCTTTGCCAGAGCATTTTACGATCTCTTCGGGATTGATTCCAAGGACTTGCTCCATCTCTTCAGTGACTTCATCCACTCGAGCGTGCATCAAGTCAATCTTGTTGATCACGGGAATGATCTTGAGATCATGTTCCATAGCCAAGTAGGCGTTTGCGACCGTTTGGGCTTCCACCCCTTGAAACGAATCGACCAGAAGCAGCGCACCCTCGCAGCAGGTCAAAGAACGCGAAACTTCGTATTGAAAATCAACGTGGCCAGGTGTGTCGATCAAATTCAGTTCGTAAATCAAGCCTTTGTACAAATAGTGCAGGCAAACCGCCTTGGCTTTGATGGTGATTCCACGTTCGCGCTCCAGATCCATCGCATCGAGCAGTTGCTCTTTCATTTTGCGAATTTCGACGGTTCCGGTCCGTTCCAGAAGGCGGTCCGCGAGCGTGCTTTTTCCGTGATCGATATGCGCGATGATGCAAAAATTGCGCACGCGATCGAGGGGTATTTCGCCGGCTAACTTGGCAGTTGCTTCCTTAACAATGCTCATGAAGAAGTCCTAGAGTTTATTTTCGACAAGTCCATGCGAGCGACCCCCGCAGCACCCAGATATCCTGCGTCGCCACCCAGAGATGCGAAATCGATTTTGGTTCCGTTTGCCACGTATTCAAAACTTCGTTGTTGGAATGTTTGACTCACTCGATTCAGGAACCGCATGCCGACAGGTGAATTGCGGCCACCAAAGTTCATGGCTCCACCCAACACCACCAAACCAGGATCCAGAAGGTGTACTACGGTCGTGATCCCAAGAGCCAAGTAGTCTGCTGTTTCATCGATGATCTTGAGACTGAAGGCGTCGTTTTCCATCGCTGCTTCGTAGATCATTTTGGTGGTGATCGGCGTTGCTTTAGACCGGAGCACGCTGATAGCTCCTTCGGCGAGTTGTTCGGTTGAGCGTTGTGCCACGGCGCTGGCGCTTGCATAGGCTTCCAAGTGCCCGCGACCACCGCCCCAAACACACAGCCGCGCGTCTGGAGAAGGATCGATGATCAGATGCCCACATTCTCCACCAAAACTGTTTTGGCCAACGACCAATTGGTTGTCGATGATGATCCCTCCCCCGACACCCGTTCCCAAAGTCAGCAGAACCATGCTGCTGAAGACCTTGCCGGTCCCCACCCAGAACTCGCCAAAAGCGGCTGCGTTAGCATCGTTGGCGAACGATACAGGCATGCCGATTTCTTTCTCAAGACATTCGACAATCGGAAAGTGATGCCAATGAGGATGATTGGGTGGCTCGATCAACAACCCTTTTGGGATATCCTGGCTTCCAGGTGTCCCCAACCCCACTCTCGCGATCTGGTCTGGTTTGACACCAATGGAATCGAGCAAGCTTCGGGAGCTTTTTGCTACCCGCTGCATCGCGTCCTTGGGGCCTTTCGGTTCTTCCGTCGGGATGGAGGTGAAGCCCAAAGTATGCCCTTGGTCGTCGACGACACCGATCTTAATCCCGGTTCCACCCACATCGATTCCCAAGAATAATGGAAAAGTCGCTTCCGTCGCAGAACGAATTGGCTGTGAAGTCATAAGTCTATTAAGGGTATCGGTTTACGGCGAACGAACTCGCATCGACGCTATGGATCAGCAATAATATACGGCATGCTGTGGCAAGTCGACAGAGACAAACTTTGGCATCCGATTGAATAACGACTTTCCAGAAGAATAGACGCGAGTACATTCTGCGGTTTTCCAAAGTATTTCTCTAGAAAACAAGCTTACCACATGACCATTGCCACCGGACCCGAAGACGATTTTGAAGTAGCCATTCCAGGCTTGGTCGATCCAGGTGCCTCAGAAGCTTTCACCCAAACCGAATCCGGGCTTCGCTATCGAATCCTTAGGGCGGGCAAGGGTAAGATGCCTACCGCCAAAGATAAAGTAACGGTTCACTACAAAGGTTGGCTAGACAACGACACCATCTTTGACAGCTCGTATCGACGGGACGAAACCATTTCCTTTGGACTGAACCAAGTCATCAAGGGTTGGACCGAAGGAATGCAGCTGATTGGAACAGGCGGAATGATCGAATTGGAGATTCCGTACCAACTCGGTTACGGCGAACGAGGAACTCCGGGCGGGCCAATCCCCCCGCGTGCTAACCTTCATTTTTTGGTTGAGCTTTTTGAAATCAACTGATCACGTTAGCCATTGGGCGCTGGCCGCTTTGCTCACTTTGTAGTTTGCGCAAACAAATTACTGAGCCGCGGGCGCTAGCCGCTTTACGGTTTCCCTGCCAAATACGGTAGTC
>CAITIF010000394.1 GCA_903892365.1 uncultured Pirellula sp.
AGTTCGTAGAGCTAACATTTTGATTTTTAAGATTGGGTTTACGGTTGGAGACGGTGGAAGTCTCGGTGGGAGAGGCATTTTGCTTCACCCAATGCAACCGCCGGACCAACGGACCAATCCTAAAAAGTGGACCACAAGGTCCCTCCAAATTAGCAAAAACGGAATTGATAGCAAAAGGATCCGCGAAATAAGACGGCGACGCCGTTATATTTAACGGATTGCCGTTGTGGATGATGGGTTCGACTCAAAAAGAAGTGTGATGATGCAGGAATTGGAACAGTTGGAGGCTTTGGTCCGAGGATGGGAAATGGCGGCTGCTGATTGGCAGGGCGCTGGGCAAGTCATCCAGGGCACCGGACTACCTGGTTCGCTGGGTGGACAATTTGCTCTTATGCAAGCTTTCGTTCCCATCGAGTCGGTAGTGATTCAGTACTTGCACTCGGAATCAAAAAGTCTCAAGGTGGTCGGGTACGGAGGAAGTGTTTCGGCAGTTGCGTTGGAAGAGACAACGGTAGAGTGTTCCGACGCCAAGTGGTTGGGCGTGGAACCATGGTGCAGGTCGGGCGAGATATTGCCTCAAGCTGGCGCGAAGCGAGCTGGTAAGTTGAGCGTTTTGACACCGAAGGAATTTACCAACGAAGTCTTCGCGATTCCTTTGCGTCCGAAGTTAAGCGAAAGTAGCGGCCCGAATGCGGTGGTGGGAGCTGCGGTTTTTGAGATCCCTGCGAGTCGCGTGTTGCGAGAGGACCATTATCGACTCTTGGAGAGATGGAGTCCGATTCTGTGGTTGTGGATGGAACGATCGGTCCGAGTGCGTTGGCCGGAGCGGTTCGGCGATGGCACTGGGAATGTTTCGAGCACACTCGCCAACGAATCCAAGGATGAGGCTCGCGAGGCCATTGTGGGTTCGGAGACGGGGCTGCGCGCGGTCATGGATCGGGTGAAAATCGTTGCCCCCTCCGATATGCCCGTTTTGATCTTAGGCGAAACGGGTACAGGCAAGGAAGTGGTCGCTCGCGCGATCCATGGACGTTCGCCCAGATGTTTAAAGCCGTTTATTCGTGTTAATTGCGGGGCAATCCCAACCGAACTGATTGATTCTCAATTGTTTGGGCATGAACGAGGTAGTTTCACGGGCGCTTCGGATCAGCGTAAAGGTTGGTTCGAACGGGCGGATGGAGGAACCTTGTTTCTCGATGAGATTGGCGAATTGCCGTTGGCTGCGCAAGTTCGGCTGCTAAGAGTGTTGCAAGACCATCAAATTGAACGAGTCGGTGGACAGGAGCATATTCATGTTGATGTTCGGATTGTGGCTGCAACGCACCGAGACCTATCCGCGATGGTTCACAGCCGCTCGTTCCGGGAAGACCTTTGGTACCGGATCAACATGTTCCCTATTCTTTTGCCTGGCCTACGAGAACGGGTCGAGGATATTCCTTCGCTCGCACGACATTTTGCCAAGCGGGCTGCGAACCGATTTGGATTACCTTATGTCGAGCCGACACTCGCGGACATCAAATTGTTAATGGACTATCGATGGCCAGGCAACATTCGCGAACTGCAAGCCATCATGGACCGCGCGGTGATCTTAGGGGGTGGAACTCGATTGGACGTTGCCATGTCATTGGGGAACACATTTATGCAACCTCCACCGCCATCTTCCAATTCGGACGAGCCGACTTTTTATGAGGTCATTCCCGAATCGACCAGTAGGAGTTCTGCGTCGGCACCGGTTGCAAGTGCGTTGGAAGATGAGGGGCCTGTTGACTCCTTGGACTCGGCTATCGTTCGCCATATCGAACGTGCTTTGGCGGCTGCGAGTGGTCAGGTCGAAGGACGCCGTGGCGCAGCGCAATTGTTGGGTGTTAATCCGCATACCCTACGTGCAAAGATGCGAAAGTTGGGAATCGATTGGGATCGGTTCCGTCGCTAAGGGTGATTTTGCGATTCCGGTCGCTCGACACCCCCCTTTGGTCCAAAAAGGGGCGTGATTCAAGCAGCCCTATTGGGGGGGCTTGAAGTCCCTTTATTGACAATCCTGGTGGTTTTAACTCACTAAAATAGCAATTCTGTTGATTTGCTTGCGGCACATCCTGTATTATTAGGGGTTATTAAGTCATGCAAAGATGCGAGGTCGACTGTTGCGCTGAATGAGATGTTTGTTTTGAATGTGACACAGGATCACATGAAGGGAGAATGCAAAATGTCTGCCGACTGGTTTTACATGAAGAAGAGATTTTTCTGGGGCCCCAAAACGGTTGGTCCCATCGCGGAATCCGAGTTCTTACGCAAGATTGAAAAGGGAGAGATCAATCCCGAGACGATGGTCTCCAGTACATCCAAAACGCATGGGCATTGGATGCATTTGAAGCAGATTCGGGCGGGCGTAAAACATTGGGAGAAGACTCATCCAACCTCCCATGACGCAGCTTGACTGGGGGGGCAAACGATTCCGAGGATTTTTGGCGACCTCGAAGAATAGAAAATATAGCCAACGAATCTTGTTGGTAGCCAACGAGTCTTATGGAGTCCTGCCAACCCCGTCAAGAAAGGGTTTTCAGCACTTGATCGCAAAAAGTTTAGCATCATCAAGTAGGCGAGTCTCTCCGAGACTCGCGGGAATCAGCGTCTCAGAGAGACGCTGCTA
>CAITIF010000395.1 GCA_903892365.1 uncultured Pirellula sp.
GCTCCTTCATCGTTCCGACCATTTGCTTCAATTCGCCCAGCAGTTTTTTGGTTTGCTCAGGATTCGTCGGCCGACTCTGCAAAAGTTGCTGCATTGCAGCCCGCTGTGGACGCTCTTGCGGTCCTTCTTGTGCCGCCAGTGGCAATTCAAAGCCCAACGGAGCCAACAACGCAACGACAAACATTTTTCTCAATTTCATGACAATCCGAGGCCCTATAGGTGAGCAAATATGGGAGAGAACGGGGCGAGAGTGCTCGACGACACCGAGCCCGTTGCGGAACCCTCATAGTCTAATCAAGCCGCAACAAAAATGCGAAATTTCGCTATAAATTCGCCGGAAGTGCGCCCACAAACACTGCCGGGTAGAAACCTCCACCCGGCTAATGCGAATGCAAAAATGGTAGGCGAATGAAACACCCGCAGCAATCCAGCGACCAACTACCTAGATACCCCACCAGGATTGGTGGCCATCGCGGGCGTCTGAGGATTGACTTCGAATGCAGAAAACTCGGCCCAAATCGGAAAATGATCGGAGAGCCGCAACGCGTCATCCACGGTCAATTTGAAATACTCGCGTAAATCCCAAACCGCCGAGCGTCCCGTAAACTCTTGGCTGGAATATTGATCGACCACAATGTTGTCATACAACCTAGATTGACGTGTGTTGGTCGCCACGTTTTGGATCAACGGAAACACGCCAGGTATCTGCCCCAACGCCAAAAAATCTTTTGGCCCGCAATTGAGGTCCCCTAACAAAATCACATCATCCTCAGGAAACTCAAACTGCCGAACGTTACGATAAACATCTGCCAAAACATTCAGCTCAGTCTTGATTTCATCCGGATCGGTATGAATGTTAATCAACGTGAATGTAAAAGGAGGCAAGTTGTTAGGAGCCAAGACCTGAAAATGAGCTACCAGTGGCGCTCTATGCAATAATCCGCTTGGATCATCTACCGTATAAGCCGTCTCTTTTTTGCACATGATCTTTCGCGTGTTATACACAAAAGCATATTGCTCTTTGCTTACCGTGCGTCCCAACCTCGGACCAATCACATAGCTATATTGACTACCGTCTGAGTTAACTACTTGCAGAAAACGATCCATCACTGTTTGATCCGTGGCTCGCACTTCCTGAACCGCAATCACATCGAACTGGCGAATCACCGTAGCCAGTCGCTCCAATACCCATCGATCATTTACTTTCGTCGTGCCAAATACCTGGATATTGTAACTGCAAATGGTAATCGTCGGCATTTGCTGTCCCGCACCGCCAACCTGCATACCAGCTTGATTGTTGTGCGCCGTGGCTGTACCTGCAGGTACAACCGGGACCGTTGCCCCCTGGCCTTGTGGCTGCGGCGTTTGCCCGTTAGTTGCCGCAGTATTTTGGCTCCCAACTCCACCCTGAAGCTGCTCGCTCGCAACTTGCTTCAGGTCGTCCGCAACATCGCAACCAACTTGTACTAACAAAATAATACAACTTAGCCACAACCAATATCGATAACTATTGCTCTTACGCATCCAAGCCTCCTTGCCTGGCTACGACCCGTTCGTTCGTATCTTCTAAGACTTCACCGCAGCAATCCTCATGATCACTGCTTTCTTCTCAAACTATTCAATTTCCGCTCAAAGCTTGCTTAGCCAACTGAGCCAAGCGAGCATCGGCACTGGATGCAGCTTGCTCAAGCAACCCACGCGTTTCGCTGGCCAAACTACCAATCTTCCCGAGTGCCCAGGCGGCATTCTGCTGAACGTTCATCGAGCGTCCAGGCTTCAGTGCGGCTGCAATACTGGCTTCCTGCGACTGAGCCTCTTCGCCAAGTCGCCCTAGGAGCTTCAAGGCCCAATAGGCTGCGTCGTCAGCCGCATTCGCAATATGCTTGGCAATCTTCGGTGCATCCGCTGCCAAAGGAGCTTCCAGATTCTCTAGTGCTTCACTGGCCCAATTTCGGACTTCCTCATCGGAATCCGCAACGCATTCAATCAGCTCTACGGCCAACTTCGCAGCCGCGTCAGGATCGTTGGCTAATGCTTGCAATCGAGCGATTCGATCGCTGGCGTTTAGTTGAGTTAATGTTGTCATGGGAGTATCCATTCTCCAGCCGCGCAAAAATACTTGTTGCGGTAGTTAGCAAAGCGTAAAGATGGAAGCAAGAGGAAAAAGAGTCGTGCGACAGGGTCCCTTAATTCTCCTGCCGCAGGGACGCGTCAGAAAACGAAAGGGCATCGTCGTCGCTGCGCGGAGAGAAAAAACCGCAGCCAAGACAGAAAACTGCAGCGAACTGGTCCCTGGAAAACCGCGGCGAACGCCGTCAGCTAATGGGATACAAAAGCCTGCCACTAGCCTCAATAGAACTTCCGCAGCCACGACATGAAGCCATGGCTGCGGTAATGCGGCAGAAGTCTACTGTGTTACATCTTGAACAAATCGCCAAAGCCGCCGCCACCTAAACCACCCTTAAGCGGTCCGCTTCGCTTAGGCAACACAGGCTCTCGTACTGGTTCGTCGACCACAGGTGCTGCCTCGACTGTTTTGGCAGACTCTGGCATCGGTGTGGCACCCTTCAACGAAAGCGACATCTTCTGACCATCTTCGTCGATGCTCAAAATCTTCACTTCCACTTGGTCCCCTTCCTTCACGACGTTGCCAACGGCTTGAACGCGATGATGAGCCAACTCAGAGATATGCACCAAACCTTCAACACCTGTCGCCACACGCACAAATGCTCCGAAGGTCGCCAATCGTGTCACCGTACCTTTGACATTCGAACCGACCGGCATCCGCTCGCTGAGTTTTACCCATGGATGATCTTGCAACGAACGATACGATAAACCGATCTTTCCAGTAGCTGGATCAATTTTCTCGACGCGCACTTGCACCTTCTGGCCTTCTTGCAGGACCTCACTCGGGTGCTTCACTTTTTCCCAGCTCAATTGACTGATATGAATCAAGCCATCCAGGCCACCTAGATCGACAAACGCACCAAAGTCTTTGATGCTGCGAACGGTACCTTCTACAATCGAGCCAATCTCCAACTTCTCTAAGCGCTCTTTGCGCTTTTGTTCTTTCTCTCGTTCCAAAACAGCCCGACGACTCAACACCAAGTTTCCGCGTTGTGGATTCGCTTCGCTAATAACAGCTAAGAACTTTTGCCCTACAAAATCGGCAGCGCTTTCGATGCGATACTCGGCAATTTGGCTGATAGGTATAAAGCCACGAATGTTGCCCACCATCACTTCAAGACCACCCGTATTTGCACCGGTCGAACGAGCTTCAACGATCTCGCCTTCCTTCAACTCGCTCCAATCTGTGGCATTGACGGCTTGACCTGGAATGGTCA
>CAITIF010000396.1 GCA_903892365.1 uncultured Pirellula sp.
AGTCCTGCCGAAGCTTGTACATCCGCCATCGCCCAAGTGGGTCCAGGCCCACACGTAGATACATGCCAACTAGTTTACGGTTCCCAAATTTGAGCTCGTGTCCATTGTCGCCATTGACCACATCCACACCGAAATGCTGTCTCCAATTGCCGTTCCATTCCGGCTTGCAGAAACGCTTGATGATAAAGGCCATAGCGTACAAATGAGTCGGGATGCTCTTGAGCCAGGTGTTGTACGCATCCGTATACTCGCGGGAAGGGGTGAGCAGCTTGATGACGCTTCCCAAAGTGCGATCGGGGTCCAACACCTTTCGGCTATCCCGCTTTCCATAATCTGGTTTTTCCGTGGAATCCTCGCGCCAACGATCGGAATAATCATGTTCAAACAAGGCTTGAAGTTGATCGAAATCGCTATCGATATCGGCAACGAAGATAGGCCCGCCTTGCATGTAGTCACGAAGCGACTTGCTAATTTCGCTTTTTCCACCGCCACTGACCGTACAGGGTTTATGGCAAACCGTTCCTTCGCCTCCAGTCCCGATCAAGCGCCACGACGGCGCACAGGGATGCTTTTCCATCTGCACTTTGTAGCCACTGGGAGCCATGTAGATTTTGTTTTGTTCCAACGCAATGGAATAGTCTTTACCATCGATGGACCATCGAATGGTTCGATCATACAACGAAGCGAAAGCGTCTTCGCGAACGTAGACGAGATTGGGATACTGAAGATCGATGCCGTAGCCTTCGGGCTGCACGTCCACAAAACCAGCATAGTCTTTTGCGACATCTTGGAAGGTTCGACCATTGTACCGGCGTGAATCCCACTGGAATTCTTCCCCCAGATTGTGCGAGACAAAGGCAAGAGTTCCACCAGCATGTTCCTCTTCCACATTCCCGAGAAGGTTCGCCGCATAACTTATCTGCGTCTTCACCTCCTTCTTGCAATAACCGTAGTAATTGTCTGCAATCAGAGTCACAATCACGCCGCTGGAATCCCGGCAAGTAATCTTGAAAGCCTGTCCATCATTGTATTTTTCGGAAGGATCTTCCCAACACATCCGATCTCGTTTTTGACGCTCGGTCGCTTGTCGGACGTGGGGCAAGCCCAGTTCCTTCTTGGTCAATTCGGTCAAATGAGGAGCCAAGATGACACACCCCGTGTGCCCAGACCAATGTGCGCAGTCGAGCGCCGCATCATTTTCAGGCACAAGCGGATCGCCCGAATTTCCAAAAATGGATTCGACAAAATCAAGGTTGCTCACCAGACCGCCCGGAGCAAAGAACCGAATCTCCATCGACTTATGTGGGCAATATCCCGCAACCTCAGGACATACCAACGGTCGAATTAACAAAGACACAAACGTTTTTGCCGGCATCGAATTGGACTGGGTAAAAGGCAGATCCATCAGTGTTTCAGGCGGCTGCATCGCGGCTTGAAACATCTTCGCAAAAGCAGATTTCGGAACGGCGCGCTTGTCCCCCGCAATCGGCAACCCACCTTCGGTAACGTGAAATGTCCCTTGAGTCGTTCGGCGATCGGTCCGAGGGTTGTGCAGCACCCCATTGGCAACCCGATAGGAATTCAGAAGATCATTTTGGAATCGATCTCCGCCATCGGGCAAGCTCAACTGTCTCGCAAGTCCATGGTGGTCCAGCACGAGCGTCGAGTGCGGCAACTGGAGAGCGGTTTCAAGCGAACAATCTGCAAAGTAGTTTTTTAGAAATTCCTCGATCCGATGATCGATCGGAGCACGCAACTGAGAAAGAAGACGGTTCTTTTCTTCCAAGTTTGCAAGAAGCCCGTCGGGCAAATCGACGCGACTTTTGGCTTCTGCATCTAAAACCAAATCAGAAGCGGCCATCTGCATGTAGATGTATTGACGCAGCGTTGCAGCAGCGATTGGGTTGCGGTCTGCATTGCGGCCCCACGATAACGAACGTTCGGGCGAATGAAGAAGCCAACCTTTGTCAATCGATTCATCTTGCATAATGCGATGGTTCCAAAGAACGAGTAAGCGATAGGTGAAGCCGTAGGGCTAAAGCCGTTAAGAAGCGAGAACGACTGCCTAGATGCCTGGAGAATGAGACAAAACGTCCCCCCAACTTTTGTCGCTCAACCCCTCGAAACAGCATTCTGGCTTATTCAGGGGTAGACGCAACTATTTCTTGATGGAAAATTCAAGTTGGCTTTGCCCGAACGTACGGGCCTTCATGTCTTCAATCGTCAGTCGCATTTGATAGGTGCCGATTGCGATCTGAGGAGGCATGTAAATCTTGTAGACGATAAAGTAATCACGGCGATGGTTCTGACACAGTTCAGGCTCCATCGGCAATAGCTGGTCAGCAATCTTTCGCCCTTGCGAATCCATAATCTCGTAACTTCCTTGGAGCTGTGTTTCAAATCCATTGCGTACTTTTTCGGCTGCCACATTCTCAATTTCACAATACAGCAAGACTTCTTGGTCCGCTTGAAATTGAGTCTTCGGGAACTTCGTGACAACCCCGTACCGTTCTACTTCAGTGCAAAACGCAAGAGATTTGACTTCCAGATTGCTCGCCGCCGCCAAATGATTAGTCGCTTCACGCTGAGAATTCATCACGATCGACCAATGTCGCGAACGGACAGGCATCGCGTCTGGGTTGCTGGCTTCGTACAGTGCGAGCATTTGATGATGCACAAACTGTTGCTCGCTTTCGTTCCCATTCAGAAGTTGGATTGGACGCAATGCATCGTCCAGTCGCCGCTGGGACACATACAGCATCCTCAGCGTCATCTCCTGACTTAGCAACAGGCTTTCGTCGCTGGACGGTGTTTCTTTGATTTGCTTTTCAAGCAATTCGATTGCTTGCCCAACACCCTGCTTCCACGTGGTGGCTGTTGGTGGTGATACGGAAGGACTGGTGACCGATGCCAAAGCGACTGTTGCCGAAGAGTCATCTGCGCTCGTGGCGGATGCTTGTACCACATTACCTTCTGCTTTTGCCGCCTCTGCCAATTGCGTTTCCAACTTCGATGGAACAGGCTCAGCATCGTTCATTCGAATCGACACACCTTTTTTCGGTGACAAATCCGTCGCTGCAATTCCCGTTTTGGAATCAACGATCGGAGCGCTGTTTCCGCGAACCGCGGTTTCTGGGCTCGATGCAAGCTCCGTTTTCGGTAGTAGTTCGATGGGTGGCGAGGGCTCTTGCTCCAACGCCGGTTTCTCAGTCGAGGTGGTTTTCGCAATCGCTTCTTCAGGACGATCCTTCATGGATCCGGACTGAACTACCGCAAGTTGCTTCCGAAGAATATCTCGATACGCAGGTGGCAACGACTCCAGCGCCCCTTCCACATCCACCTCGGACTGATGAGTGTCCAACAGAGTAGGATTGGCTGTTAACTTACCTTCGCTTGGGTTGTCTGAACTGGGTCCATAGGCAACTAAGCCAGGTTCGCGATCGGATGCCGAGCTATTCGCGGCTAAGGCAGATGGGTCTGATTCTTGTTGAGCATAACGAGACTTGATCGGTGCTGATTTCTGGCTGTACCGACTTCGCCCATCTTTGCCGGCTTTCGAACCAAGGTCAGCTAGGCTTGGTCGAGGGACTTTGCTGGAATATTGGTTGGGATAGTACCAATCGTCCTCCTCTTCATTAAGAAACGCCATATCATCCTGAGAACGCAGCCCGAGCCCTTGGCACCCTTGCGACACCAGCGCACCGACAACAATCCATCCGCAGCTTAGACGCCGCAGACTTTCGGTGGTTCTGTGCCAATTAGATTTTCGCAACAACCAGGCCTGACCGCAATTCTTCGTTGACATGTTCGGACTCGCTCCATTGATGACTATCGGCTTGCTACTGCTTCAAGCAGGTCGTTTGTTTCTGCAGGATTGGAGGCTAGCACTTCGTAGGCGAGCGACATATAGTCTTCCGATCCATGGCTATTGGGGGCATAGGCGAAAATGGACTGACCAAAGCTGGGGGCTTCTGCAAGTCGAATGTTGCGTCGAATCTTGGTTTGGAAAAACTTTGCCTGAGCCCAGACAGGGCTTTGAGCTGTACTGACCTTGAGAAACTCTTCGACATCGCGACTTACTTCCGCCGCGAGCCTTGTCCCCGATTCGTACATGCACAACACAATCC
>CAITIF010000397.1 GCA_903892365.1 uncultured Pirellula sp.
ACCAAATGCGACCGAGGCTCACAGGCTTCTCTCATCTTTCACCTCCCCCGTTGGTGCCGGCCCGGAAACAGGCAAGCTCGATACCGATAGTACATACTCTACCAAATCCAAGATGTTCTCCTCCGTTAACCCTGGATTGTCATTCAGCTTTCTCGCAACCGCCGGCATCGGACTTCCTTCGATCCCTACCACCAACCTGGTGTAGATATCTTGACGGGTCGAGCCACCTCGAAAAACTCCCAGGTGTAGATTCCGCGCCGGATCCAAAACAGGTTTCAAAGCCCCATACTTCTTCATGGTTTTCCATTCTGCTTTGTTCGCAGGATCAATCCCAGCACGAATCGTCCAGTCTTTGGTCCAATCGTCATAGTCTTGCGAGATTCCCTTTCCGTCCGCATTGACCCCATGGCATTTCGAACAGGCGGTTAACTCGCTTTGAAATAGCTCTTTACCGCGGGCTATACTTCCGGCAAGTTCCGTTTCGCTGAGTGTCTTCCATTCGGGGACCGCAATCGCATACGAATCCGCCTCGCGCCAATCGTTGGTGACTCGGCTCAAAAGATCGCGATGGCCCTGCGGACTATCCCCATTCGCAAGGGCAACCAAAACGCGTCGCTCCAATTCCCCTCGGATGGCCATAAAGCGTACATAATGAGCCAACGCGTCAACGTCCTTCGCAAACTCTTCCGATTCATTCAGAGTCCGAAAGGCTGGCATCGCCGTCCCAGGCAAACCATTCTCGAGCGTTTTGACTATGTCTGCGTGTGTTGGCTTGCGACCGATGGGTGTCGACTTAAACTTGAATGATCCTCTGCGAAAATCCCGAGGGTACGGAGCGAGAAGTGCCGCCGCCGGACCGAAACCGTCGCCACTTAGTCCATGACATTGAACACAATGTTTGCGGAATAAACCGTTTTCAACCTTGGATTGGTCCCGTCCTACAGGCCCCGCCGACCGGCGAACTTTGCCCATATCCACAACCGATTCGATATCCGCAGGCCACTCGGGCGCGTCGATCGGCCCCAAAAGCTCTGTCGCAGCCTGACTAGCCTGCTGGGCCATGTATTGGATTTCAGACTCGCCCGAATCCGACATCACACTAGCAGCATGCAAAAAATTGGCACGGTATTCGATTTTCTCGCCCGAACAACCCAAAAGCCCTGCCAAAAACACCAACGCGCAGCCGCAGCCGATGCTGGTGGAGAAACGAGAATGACACCTAAAATCCAATAAAAACATAACGAATCGCGACTCGCAAAAAAAGGAAGGCTGCGAGATACCTGAGCAACAAGGGTACAATGCAACCGCATTCTCTCATAAACAACCAAGATTCGAAGGGGTCAAATCGACGCGGTGCTTTTCCGGAATACGGGTAACCAAAATGCTTGATGAACGCCCTGCAGGCCTTTTTAGCCCGACAGTCTTGTGCTTAAAACTTGCGGGTTGCCTGGTTTTTATCTGCCTTTGGCTTCCATTGTGCCGTGGTTGTAGCGGCGGTGCCGACGTGATTCCGATCAACAAGGTTCAGTTCGTTCCTATCGAACCGGAGAAATTGCTCGGAAGCGGCCTCATCGTGGCATCCTATTCCAACGGCCTTCTTGTTGCGATTTCAGTCTCGATCGCAGCACTCATGCGCAGCGAAAAAATCTGGAAACGGTTTTTTCTCTCCCAGCTTATTATTACCCTTGGGGTGATCGCCGCTATGATCGTTGGGGAAATGGCTTACAGCGATTCCACCCGTGATTTGTTCGAAACATTTCTAGGTTCTACCCCTGCCTGGCTCGCCGTCGCTGCATGGACAGGTGGGGCGATTAGACGTCAAGATTACCTTACTGCATGGGCAAGATTGCAGCACACGTGGACCATCATCACCTGTTTCTTCATGCACCTTTTGATGATCTTCCAGGGGCAGGCCAGATATGGCTATTGGCTGACCATTTCGGGGCTTATTTGCCAAGTGCTCGCGGTGGAAGTTGCTCGCCATCGCATGCAGCACGATTTATGGGACGCCTCATCGAAAGTGGTACGCCCCCAGTTTTCTATTCGGAACATTCTTTTTTGGACCGCGTTTTTTCCAATCGTACTGACCTACTATCAGACCATCACTCCTTTTTGCGATTGGCTGTTCAAGTCGCCTCCATAAGCTAGATTCTCCCCCTCCAAGTTTCCAGGGTGAACGCCTTCATAAATCCCTTTCAAACCTACCGATTCAATCTGAATTTCTCGCAACCCACTCTGTTGCAACCAGGCTAAATGATCATCCAAGGGACCGACGATCTCAAAGACAATGACTTGGAGGTTTTCGCTTACGATTCGCATTTGGTCACGTGGAAGTTTTGGCACAGCATCTTGAGGCACCAAAGCTCGGACCCGATGAACAAATTTCAGTTCGTTCAAGTTAATAGTGGTTTCTACCTTCCCTTTCTTCATGATGGCGGCATGATCGCACACTTCGGTAATCTCATCCAAAACGTGCGAACAGAATGCGATCGTCGTTCCTCGCCCATTGGACTCTCGAACCAATCGCAGTACTTCGGAACGAACCGTTGGATCTAAGTTCGCCGTAGGTTCGTCCAAAATCATAAGCCGACTTTGACAGCTCATTACACAACTGATCGCCAACTTTTGACGCATCCCAGTCGACATAAAGGCGACTCGACGACTGGTATCCAGTTCGAGCCTTTTCGCGATCGATAAAGCTAGCTGTTGGTTGCCGCGAGGATGGATCGAAGCGAAAAATTCGATGCAGTCTTTACCTCGCATCAATCGAAACATCTTGGACTCGGCAGGCAAGTAGCTAACTCGCTGCCGAACTTGAAGACTCGATTGAATACAATCAACACCATCGATGACCGCGCTCCCCGAGGTGGGTTTTAAATAGCCCAACAAGCAACGAATCATCGTGGTCTTGCCTGCCCCATTGGGGCCAAGTAACCCAAACACGGAACCTTCCTGGATAGAAAGAGTGCATCCATCAAGGGCTGCGAACGCCCCATATTGCTTGGTTAGCTTAGATACTTCAACAATGTTAGGCATGCGTGCTACTTTTTTAAATTCCGAAAACTGGGCGGGCTTCTAGCCACTTCGAAAGGATTGCGGCTACCCGCGATAGTCTATCTTACTGGCAAGCTGACTTGGCAGATCGTTCCAATTCCTTCACCTGGCGCAAATCGGAGCTCTCCTCCCAAGCCATGAATAACGTTCCGCGTTAAAAACACCCCCAACCCCATCCCCTGACCTACCTCTTTGGTGGTAAAAAACGGTTCTCCGATTCGACGCTGCACTTCGGAACTCATCCCTGTTCCTTGGTCCATGATCTGGAACCGCCAAACCTGCGCGTTCTTGCTCGGTTCGCCGGTTTGTTTCGGTAATGTCTCTACCGTGATCTTGAATTGAACGGTCTCGTTCACCGCGGAAGCGTCCAGTCCGTTTTGAAGCAAATTTCGCAAGGCTTGCGAAAGCGCTTGCTTGGGAAGCAACCCTTGTCTCTGGCGATCTTCCTTCGAAACATCGATTTTCACGCGATTCGGTTCTCGCATCGCCTGAACCGTTTCTTGAACGATTTCCTCAATCGTGACT
>CAITIF010000398.1 GCA_903892365.1 uncultured Pirellula sp.
AGTTTCCCGCTTCCAAAATTGCCGTGCACTTGAAAGATATTTTTGACACGTGCGATTCGATTGTGTTAGCCGTCAAGCCTCAGGTGTTGGTTAAAATCTTAGGCGAATTAGCCAATCAGATTTCGCCGACCCATTTGATCATTTCGGTGGTAGCCGGTATTTCATTAGCAAAACTTGAGTCAGGATTAGGGACCAAACGCATAGTACGCGTTATGCCCAATACACCCTGCCAGGTTCAAGCGGGCGCGAGCGGACTTGCGGCACTACCAGGAGCAAGTGCCGATGACAGAAACTGGGTGGAGCACTTAATGGGTTCGGTGGGAACCGTGCATCACGTCGACGATGATATGTTGCATGCTGTCACCGGAGTGTCGGGCTCTGGTCCAGCTTACGCATTTATGGTTATCGATGCCTTGGCTGATGGAGGGGTTGCAGCCGGTCTTCCGCGCAAAGTTGCAATTCAACTGGCAGCCCAGACTCTTCTGGGAGCTGCAACCATGGTTCTGAAAACGGGTGAACATCCAGGTGAACTAAAAGACCGCGTTGCTAGCCCCAGTGGTACGACCATCGCCGCCATTGCTGAACTTGAAAAGCACGGAATTCGTGCCGCATTTATCGAAGCCGTCAAGGCCGCAACAGAACGCAGCCGTCAATTGGGCCAGAGCTGAGGCGGGGAACATTTGCCCACGTCCTTTTTCGAAAAAGGGAGATACCGTTCTCCCCTTTTCCTAGCTGCAGCTTTCCAATACCCTTCATACTTCGCCGGTTTGATGTCTTAAACCAAGTGGGCTTGGGGCGTTGACTTTGTAAATGTACGCCTCGCTATTCGAATACTGACTTTTTGAGGAACCGCTCTTATGAAACCTTTCGAAGGCAAAAAAGGATTGATTATTGGTGTTGCCAATGATCGATCGATCGCATGGGCAATCGCTAAAGAAATCATGGAGCAGGGTGGGGTTTGCGGCTTTACGCATTTACCCGATCGCGTTGATGACGAACGTCAACGAAACCGCCGACGCGTAAGCCAACTTACGGAAGACTATCCTGATAACGCCAAGTTTCTTATTCCCTTGGATGTTCAAAATGATGAGAACATTCAGTCCGTCATGAAATCGACGGAAGAACAGTTCGGCAAAATCGACTTTTTGCTCCACTCGGTCGCATTCGCAGATCGCAAAGATTTGGATAACGACACGATTGAAACAAGTCGCGAAGGCTTCAAGCTGGCGATGGACATCAGCGCTTACAGTTTATTGGCGGTAAGCAAATTTGCTCGTCCAATCTTGAACCCAGGTGCATCAATCTGTGCGATGACGTATTTCGGTGGCGAGAAAATTGTCCCTGGTTACAACGTGATGGGAATCTGCAAGGCTGCATTAGAAGCAGTCGTGCGGTACTTAGCTTACGACCTTGGACCATCGTCCATCCGGGTTAATGCCATCAGTGCAGGTCCTCTACGTACTTTGGCCGGCAGCGCTGCGGGCGTTGACGAAATGCTGAAGCTGTATGAATACATGGCGCCTCTGGCACGCAACGTAACCCACCAAGAAGTAGGGAGATCCGGTGCGTTTCTGCTATCCCCTCTAAGTGATGGCATCACGGGCGAAATCTTGCACGTGGATGGCGGCTACAACGCGATGGGCAGCCCAGGACGGCTTTTGGACAGGCTGAAATAGCCCCCGCCGGAAGAAGTGACGGGAAATTTCCTTTTTCGATGGGTACATCGACTATAGGCATATGCGCTGAAAAATAGTTGCTTTATCCCCGAGTTGGGGAGACAATGAACGGATGTAGCAACAGGAAGTTTTACGTAATTCGTCCGCGAGGTCATTGGTAACGATGCTAAAAAGGCCCAACAAACCGGAGTCGGAAGCCGACGTTGACGGCGAGGATTCGGAATTGGTTTCGTCCAACGGGCCGAACCTTGTGGAGACCGCTTCGGGCGTAAATTCCTCGGCCGAAGAAATGGACGACGAATTTGACGAACAAGATGCTGTGGAAGACGATTCCGATGACGAAGACGATGACGACCAAGAAGAAGAGGTTGTCTGGCTTGATCGTGATACCAAAGCATTCTTGATCAGCCTAGGCGTGCATGTTGCGCTACTGGTTGCTTTGGCCGCCTTTCCGATTATTGATGCCGTTAAAGACAGTCCGATGTTGATGCTCTCGGCGGTTCCTCGCGTCGAAGAACCGGAAGAGTTTCGTTTGGTTGATGAAATTGCATTCTCAGAAGAACCAACGGAAGAGATCGGTGCTAACAGTCTCGGCAATTCTGGAATGGCCGCTGCTCTTGCACCAACGATGGCTGAAATAAGCGATGTTCCAACTCCCGTGATTGAACGCCCAGCAGATTTCGCGCTAACAGATGCCTCGTACCAAGTACAACAAGTTGTTGGGCTAGTACAAAGTAACCAATCATCAAAAGGATTGACGGGCGTCGGAGCGACAGGAACTGATGGTGCCGTTGATCGGGTGACCTATGAAATTTTGCAGATGATGGAAGAACGTCCCACTTTGGTCGTATGGTTGTTTGATCAATCGGGAAGTTTGCACGAACGCAAGAAAGAAATTCGCGAACGTTTCAACAAAATATATGAAGAGCTTGGAATCGTTCAGCAAACCGATGAGAACCTCAAGGGTAAGGAAGACGATCCCAGATTGTTGACCAGTGTGGTTGCCTTCGGCGACAACGTGAACTTGATCACACCAAAACCGCTGTCGGATTTGGGAGAAATTCAAAAGGCTATTGACTCGATTGAAGTCGACACGACTGGCAACGAAAAAGTATTCACGGCACTCTATTTGGCTGGCGAACAGTACAAACATCTACGCAGTACTCGCTCTCGCAAAGAACCCGAGCGAAATGTGATGATGATCGTTGTGACCGATGAACGTGGCGATGATGCCGAGGGCCTTGATTCTACGATCAAATTG
>CAITIF010000399.1 GCA_903892365.1 uncultured Pirellula sp.
AACGGCGAAGATCCACCAAAACCACGATTGAGAACGACCGGTGGTGACGTCAAAACCGATCTCACTTCGATGGTCCGCGAAAATCCCGATGCGGCCGCAACGCTGCTTCGAAACTGGATTTCCGGCACCAACTAACGCTATCATTGATTGAGCCTTCGTGAAATTGGTGATAAAGCGGATCTTGTAGCGATTATCTGAGCTTTGCCAGCCGATAAATTCTGCCAGGGGCTTTTCATGACGGAATCATAGCAATCGTAAGCTCCTTATCAGCGTATCAAGGAGCTGTTGAATGGCCAACGATTCGATCACTAATCGCCTTTCCAATGAGACCATTTCGACTTTTCGCAAGAATCGATTCGAAACCAACGATCTGTCTCAGGCCTCCTTCTTTGACCAACTGCTGGACGCGAGCACTTTTCGCTCGGAGTTTGAGCTCGATGCTCGAAACACTCTAGCACCCAGTCGATCTTCTAGCGGCCAGCCAGAAACCATCCGCGACGACAAGGCGGAAGTGGACGAAACCGAGGAAACCGATCCAAGCGACGAGCCATCCACCGAGACGGTTTCGTATGCTGTGGTCTTGCCAACCCCTGGTTCAGCTCCGATTGATTTCGCGGTCAACCAGCAGGCAGAATCCACATTGGCCGCTCCAGATGAAGCAACACCTACGGATGAAGTCGTCGACGCGTTCGGTACGAGCGTCAAGCCTTCCACCGAGCCTGCGAAACCACGTCAACAGGTGACCAAGAACGGAACGTCGGACAATCAGGTTTCTGCCACAGAGCAAAAGCAACCATCAAGCCCTGACGAGACAATTCTTAACCAAGAACAAAGTGATCAACCCGAGGAAGTAGAGTCGACAACGTTGACGCCATTGGAGGAGGTAAGAGGTTCGGATCGAGAATCGCCCGATGAGCGGAATGGTAGGGCCAGCAAGCAACGAGCGGACAACCCACTTCAGCTCGATTCATCCAACTCGGTAGAGTCAGAAGTTCCTGAGGGGCCTGTAGAAATTCAGGCATCTGCCAAGGAACCAACCAAGGAGAAAGTTCGGGAAAGCTCAGACACACAGCAAGACGATCAGAACTCGGTCTCGCAAGAACAGCCCAATCGAAGTCGGCGGGCTGAAAGATTGGCAAACCGTGCCGAGCGTCAAAGCCGAGACTCAGAACGCGATGGCGACAGGAACAATAGCTCAAGCAAATCCGAGAGCTCGCAAGCTTCGTTCGCTAACAACCTCGTTAACCCGGAAGATCGAGTCTCATTGACCCAGGATTCCACTTCTGGTCCGAGACCGGTTGATCCTGGACTCAATACTTTGGCGACTGGTACATTTGCCTCTAACGCAAACAGCATGAATTCCTATTCGATTACTGCATCCGCCTCGGCCGCGGCAGTAACAAGTTCACTTGTTTCCGATGGATCCCGCCCCGTCTCGGGGGCAGGGGCCGCCAGTTCGTCGTCGGCAAGCTCGTCCATCGCTGGTGTCGCTGCGAAATCGGATTCGCAATCGTCAACCAACACCACGATCACCGGATCCAGTAACACGAGTCAATCGCAAGCGAGCGGATCTCGAGGCGAAACGGTCCGAGGGGCTACCGGTAGTACGATCTCTGCGTACCAAGAAACCAAGTTAGTTCAACGAGTGTTACGCGGGCTTGAACAACTTGGGGATGGGGGAGGGCAAGTTCGATTGCGATTGCATCCACCAGAGCTTGGAACACTGCAATTGACATTGCGTATGGAGGGTGGCCAAATGCAAGCCCGAATGGAAGTTGAAAACTCATTGGCAAAAGATGCTTTGCTGAACAACGTGCAAACGCTGAAAGACCGACTTTCCGAACAAGGGATGCAGATTGAATCGTTCGAAGTATCGGTAGGCGCGGATTCAGCAAACTCCAATGGTGCCAATGCAGATCGACAAGGTGGATTTAGTTCCGACTCCCGTTGGAACAATGCTCAAAGTCGATTTGCACAAATGAATAACAATCGATTATCATCTGACGATTCACGGATTGAGAAATCTCCACAGCAACAATGGACCCGTAATCACGGATCACTTGATTTAACCGTATGACCCACCCAACCGCTCTAGAAGTTCGTGAAGCTTTGCTGAGGCTCGCGAACTCGGGCGCTTGGCGCACCTACGATGGTCCTCATTTGGAAGCGCTTCGGCAGGGGCTTCGATTGCAATTCCAGCGCCAGCATGTCAGGCTGTGCAGTTCGGGAACGTTTGGTGTGGAGCTGGCGATCCGATCGTTGAAGCTTGCAGCTCCGTCCGAAGTTCTTCTTGCCGGTTACGATTACCCTGGAAATTTTCGATCCATTGAAGACGCTGGAGCGAGCGTTGCCTTAGTCGATTTGGGCGGAAAAGGCTGGACACTCACTCCAGAGAGCTTGGATCGAGCCTTCGGACCCAATACTCGTGCTGTCGTGATCTCGCACTTGCACGGTCAGCTTGCCGACATGGAAGCTATCTGCCAATGGGCAAAAGAACGAAATGTATTTGTTATTGAAGATGCCTGCCAAGAACCTGGGGCAACCTTGGGCCCAATCGATCATCGAAAACCCGTGGGAAGTTTCGGCGACTTATCGGTGTTGAGCTTCGGTGGTAGCAAACCGCTTTCCGCTGGACGGGGTGGAGCTGTCCTGACCAACGACCCTCAGTTTGCTCAACGCATGACAGTTTTCTGCGAACGGGGCAATGACGCTTACGCTCTATCGGAACTTCAGGCGGCGGTTCTGGTACCACAATTGAATCATCTCCTCGACGATTCATCGATTCGACGAGCTTCCGCGATAAAGCTTCTTAACGAATTGGAATCGATCCCTTGGTTGAAGCATCCTCGCAGCTACCTTGCTTCGGACCATGTCCATGATAGCGCAGCGAGCTACTACAAACTGGGGTTGCAAATCGATTCCTCGTGCTTACATGGAGCTGAGCGAATCCCGTTTGCAAATCCTTTTCCAGAAACCGATCGGGAACGCGGCTTGATGTTCCGTGACTTTTTATTAAAGCAGTTTTCTGAGCTTGGATTGAAGGTTGGTGCGGGGTTTCGTGGGTTTCTTGGTCGTTCGCAGAATCGTTGCCGCCAGCCCCAAAATATGCCATTCAGTTTACATGCAGCTCAATCAACCATCGTGATAGACCATTCCCATCTGTTGTGTCCAGAAAAAGGCAGCTGTTCTTTACAGAGCATCCTGGACGCATTTGAAACCATTAACAAAATGATGAACCTATGAAGGTACTGCTTACCAACGACGATGGATTTGACGCAGAGGGAATGCAGCGATTCTATGATCAGCTTTCGAAACGCCACGAGTGCTTTATCGTCGCTCCAGACCAAGGGCGCAGTTGCTGTGGGCACGCGGTAACCACTGGAGCGGAGCTGGAAGTCGTTCAGCAACGCGAACGCGCTTGGACGGTCTCAGGGACGCCCGCCGACTGCGTCCGCATCGGCTTGCTTTGGCTTCAGCTGCAACCAGACCTGATTATTTCAGGGGTCAATCAAGGAGGAAACATGGGGCTTGATATCATTTACAGCGGGACAGTTGCAGCCGCTCGCGAAGCTTGTTCGCTCGGATTCCCAGCGGTGGCTGTTTCGCAATACATGCGTCGTGATGTCCCACGCGATTGGAGCGCA
The DNA here is from genome assembly GCA_903892365.1 of uncultured Pirellula sp. Taxonomy (GTDB): domain Bacteria; phylum Planctomycetota; class Planctomycetia; order Pirellulales; family Pirellulaceae; genus JBKCUI01. The sequence goes on from CAITIF010000399.1 coordinate 3,645, forward strand.
ACGGGACGTCGGGCTATGTATGTTTTGGAAAAGCTGCTGGAACGCTCTGACTTTGCACCAGGTTTTTGG
>CAITIF010000400.1 GCA_903892365.1 uncultured Pirellula sp.
CAGCGAGGCGAGCTCGTGCTGGAGTCGAGCGGGATCGATGTGTTGCTCAAGTCGGTCGACTTACTGGTCCGTATCTCCGAGGCATCCAAAGCCCCCAACGTCGACTGGGCTATTTTCGATTCGACGATCAAAACGACAGTCGAGCAATTGCGATGTGTGCTTAACAAACAACCGCTCTTAGCTAGTCTCTCGCTTGAACCCACTCCGGCTCCAATTCCCAAATCAAAAGAAGAAACGACTCACCAAGTTCCCGAGCCGATAGCGTCTTCCCGTGCTACGGTCATGAATGCGAGTGCCATCGCAGTCGAAGAAACAACGACTTCACAACCTGTAGCTGCAACACTTCTCCTGACATCCGAAATCTCGACGCCAACTTTGCTCCTGCCAAAAATGCTTGGAGCAGAAAATGCCGAAGTCCTTCGTGTGCATCTGATCGAACTGCTGAATCAACACGAGATCGTGTCGCTTGATATGAGTGGGCTACAGGACTTGGATGCAATCGGATTGGCATGGCTTCATTCTGCAACGCTTTTTGCCCATTCCAACGCGAAGCAGCTGACTTTTCGAAACACCAATGCTGACATTGCCAAGCTGCTTGATTTCATCGGCTTGCCCCAAAGTAGGGCGTCTAAATGACCGATTCGCGTTACGCCGATTTCGTCCTTGAGTCTCGCGAACACTTGCAAGTGTTCGAAAAGTCGATGCTTGCGCTAGAAAAGGCAAACGGTGGCGAAGTTGCAGATTTGATCGATGCTAGTTTTCGAGTCGTTCATTCACTCAAAGGCAACGCAGGATTTCTCGGTTTTCACGCTGTACAAAAACTTGCCCACGCGACAGAAGAAATATTAGAAAACTACCGAGGGGAGAATGACATGCCCCCAACTCATGTCGTTGAGTTGTTGTTGATCGCCATCGATCGACTGGCGGCCATGATCGAAGATCTAGATCACAGCGATTCGCATGATGTCTCAACTCTCCTTGAACGCCTGAGGACGATTGAGACTCGTAGTATGATCACGCAGACATTGCCTGACCTGAGTTTGTATCTACCAACGACTCCCGCAAGTGTACTGCAATTGCTGCGGAGTTTAGATGCAACAGGCGCCGTTCGTGGATTTCATATTCCCAGTATCGATTTCACAAAACATGTGTCCGAGTGGCCTCAGCCGCTTCGGTTTGGCTGTAAGTTGGCTGCAGCGAGATCGTTGTTTAATGTAAAACGGGCCTTGGTCGATGCGAGTCAAGATCGAACCTGGTCGGAACTCGGCGCAGTCGATTTAGCCGGAATGTCGTTAAGCGAGCTAACCAACGCATTGGAAGCAAATACGGGTTCGACTGTCGAATTCGGTAAAGCAATCGACTTACTTTATGAGCCTGTCGATTTTTCCGGTGGAGCGCCTAAAGCTCCAATCTTATGCGTTGCCAGAAAGGGTGCTTTGCCAGAGTCGTCGCAATCCGAGCCACAACACACCTCGACGCCCATGGAGCATTCCACAGTACTAAAAGAACGATCTGTGGATTCCTCAGTTCCAACGCCCATGGCTTCCGTTGTGGGTGTTCCGCCAGCTTTTGTTTTATCTTCGGCTGAAGCCCCCAAGAGGGAACCCGTGGTAGCCGCAAAAAGTCTCGAGCCAATCGTTCCCGCCGAAAAGATCTCCAGCCTTCGCATTCAAATCGACTTGCTCGATCGACTGATGACATTGGTAGGAGAATTGACTCTAGTCCGCAATCAATCGCTCTTGGCTTTCGGTGAAATTGATGGCACACCGCGAGCTATCATCCAGCGATTGAACTCGGTAACGTCTGAACTGCAGGAGGCTGTTCTCAAGACGCGAATGCAACCTGTTGGCAATTTGTTCGGAAGATTTCCGCGAATGGTTCGCGATCTCGGCCGACAACTTGGCAAACAAGTTGAGTTGGTGATGATGGGCCAAGAGGTAGAACTCGATAAGACCGTTCTCGAACAGCTCTCCGATCCATTGACACACCTAATTCGGAATAGCACCGACCACGGGCTGGAAACCCCGGAAGTTCGTCAGCAGGCGGGCAAGTCCGCCATCGGCCAGATCACTCTGTCCGCGATGGCTGCAGATGGACAAGTTATCATAGAAATTCGGGACGACGGTCGCGGTATCGATCCAAGCGCCGTTCGCGCAAAGCTCGTTGCCCTTGGAATCAAAAACGAAACGGAACTGCATCGCATCTCATCGAAAGAACTTTATTCTTACATTTTGCTACCGGGTTTTTCAACGGCCAAGCAAGTTAGCGACGTCTCTGGCCGCGGTGTCGGTATGGATGTAGTCAAAACCAACATAGAGCGGCTCGAAGGCTCGTTGACCATCGATTCTACGCCAGGACTTGGTACCTCAATCATCCTGCGTGTCCCTCTCACACTTGCTATCATCCCATGCTTGATCGTGACTGTGGGGGAAGAACGATTCGCCGTTCCTCAACGCAGTCTGGAAGAAATCGTTTGTCTGCATCCCGGCGGACGGGGCGCCATTGAGCATTCTTATGATGAAGAATTGTACCGGCTTCGAGATGGCTTGCTTCCTGTGGTGCGACTCAAAGAAGTGCTCCTGCGCAATTCTGTTTTCGATGCCGCAACCAAAGCCCAGATCATGATCGACAACGCTCCGAAAGATCGAAGCCCAGATTGTATCGAATACATAATCGTACTCCGAACGAATGGACGGAAATTTGGTTTGCTTGTAGACAATGTTCGCGGAACCGAGGAAGTGGTCGTTAAGCCTATGCATCCCTCCCTGAAGAAGATCGGCATCTTTGCTGGTGCGACACTGATGGGTGACGGCAAGGTTGCGTTGATAGCC
>CAITIF010000401.1 GCA_903892365.1 uncultured Pirellula sp.
CCAAAAACCGGGCTGCATAGAACTGCCATGCTACATACAGAAAATCCCAGCGACTGCACCAGCACGACCATAATGGATGCTGTCCCGATTTTGCTCGGCCCAACAAGAACCATTTCATGGCGACGACCAAGCCACATTCGACCATGATGGTCCCTAGTGTAACCGCTGGTGCCAATAAAAAAGCTCGTTCTACCCAGTTTGCGTTCAAGGCGAAAATCGAAATCAACCAGTACCAAAAGTAGACTAGACTTAAGGGTACAACCGGAAGGGCGAAACGAAGCGACTCCCAAAAAAGCCGCGAGGTGAATCGCAAGATTCCAGGTTCATGCGTCAGACTTCGATCCATACGGACTATTTCCCGCCGAGGCAGTTGCAGCGGTGGATGTCCGAACCAAGACGTACTTGCGCTCGATCCTCGAGAAGAAGCAACGGTGCAAACACCGATGAGAATATCCGCTTGCAGTTTCGAGCCAGTGGGGATAACCACGTGATTACCCAGAAAGGTACCGCGCTCGAGCGACGTTGGTTCCATGGTGACCGTTCCGCGATGGATGCGAGGCCCACCAAGATAGATACCGTCTGCAAGAAAGCTTTCTTCGCCCACACGAAGCGTCTCGGGCACAGAGCCGATGATGGTGCTAATCTCGCATTTGGCGCCAATGTTCATGCCTGCTAACCGCAGCCAGAGCGGCCAATAGAGGGTTCCGCTAAGCCAGCGACCGACCGACTCAACCTGATTGGATTTGTATGCCATTCGAATGTAGGACATACTCCATCGGTTCTGTGTACCGAATTGCACATGGCCTAAACATCGAAGGAATAACGCTTTGCCCGCCAACGCGAACGGCACGTAAATGGTCATGGCTAAAAGCGACAACAGGAATGCCTGAAGGGGCAGATTGGGTTCGCTAAGCCATTCTAAAAGGGGTTCTGATTTCAGATCAAACACCGCGATTGCAAGTAGCAAAACGAACAAGAGAGGAATCATGGCTGCAATCGAGGCGACCGAATCGAAGCCAAGTTTTGCGCACGTGTAAAGTGGCGGAGCAAGCGTTTTCGAGAACACTGGAACTGGTGGTGCTGGGGATTCGCCTGTTCGTCTTGCAGGTACTCCATCCCACATTTCGCCAACTGCAATCGTCTCCCCTGTTGGTAGCCATGACAGTGCGGTAAGGTAGCCATCGCGTTCGATCAATGTGTTTCCGCTCACGCACGCCCTAATGTCAACCGTTGCCCCGTTGCCGATGGCGACGGGCGCAAAGTACATACAACCATGATGGAGTTCGACAAGCCCGATGTTCGCTTCGCATGCAAGCGTAACATCATCGCCAATGGTAAGCATGTCCCAACCGCCCAGTTGAAGATTGACACCGCGATGGATGTGCACTCGGCGGCCAACCTTGGCTCCTAACGCTCGAAGCACGGAACCATACAAGGCGGTGCTAGCTAGAATGTCCCACGGGATGGTTCGGGCTGCATTGGCAACGATCCAATGACGCAGATAATAACTGCTCCAAACAGGAGTGCGCATCGGTTCATAGCGACCTATCAGAGTCCACTTGAGACCAACCGTGATGCTGATGGAGCAAAGGGCGTAAATCAATGTTCCAAAGAGTACAAAGAACGGTTCGAGCAATAAGGTACCCAGAAGTCCGATATACGATAGAAGAGATGGCAGAAGTTCGAAAGCGAGGGCATAACCGATGGCGCTCATCGCGACCAGTTGCAGTAACAACCATAACGTTTGCAAAATCGTAACAGCATTGGGTGATGCAATGTGCCCTGGTGGTAACCGACCAAAGGGCGGAGAAACCGATGGTTGTGAATGATCGGCTGATAAGTGTTGAGCGAGTCGGGAGACGCTACGGAAGTTGTACAGATCTCGAGTCGTGATCGATGCGGTTTCCGGCCGCTGGCGGAGAAAGCAAGTGACTGCGACGGCTGTCAGGGAGTCACCGCCAAGGTCGATAAAGAAATCATCGTCTGTCGATAGGGGAGCGTTGGTCCCAAGAGCCTTGCCGAATGCTTCGACAATGTAGGCTTCTAACGTATTGTATGGTTTTATGATTTGCCGTAACGAGGTAGACGGGTCGGCAATATCTTCGAGGTGGAGTTCCGGAAGTTGTTTGCGGTCGACTTTACCACCGATGCTGCGAGGCAGTGATTCAATGAAGCCGAAGCGTGCTGGCACCATGTACGAGGGCAGCAATTGGCGGAGCGCCATTTTAAGGCTTGCGAAGTCCGGTGGTGAATCCGGGTCGATCGGCACGATATGCGCTGCCAGCAACTGGTTATGACCCTCGCCTTGAGCTCTGCATGCGCATTCGCGTACGCCTGGTAAATCGGAAAGATGAGCTTCAATTGCCTCCAACTCAACTCGGTAGCCTCGCAGCTTGATTTGCGTGTCGATACGCCCCAAATAAATAAATTGTCCGTCCGCTTTGCGGCTGACAAGGTCACCGGTTCGATAGATTCTTCCAAGGGAGGGATGAATGGGGAACTTCTCGTTGGTTAGCTTCGGAAGGTTGCGGTATCCACGAGCTAACCCCATGCCGGCAATGCATAGTTCGCCGGGCACACCATCAGCCACGGGTAACATGTTCTGGTCAAGAATCCACGCTGAATTGCCTTGCACGGGACGCCCAATTGTCACGGGTAACCCCTGCTGAATATCAGCCCGCAATACCGTGACGGTACACTCGGTTGGCCCGTATCCGTTGACGAGTCGTCGGCCAGGTGCCCAGCGTTCAACCAGGTCTTCGGTCAGGGCTTCTCCGCCAACATAAAGCAAACGCAGATCCGGCAGTTCGTTTTTGGGATCGAGGCAACCTGTGGTCCGCAGAAGTGTAGGAGGGGGGCAAAAAACAGTGATCCGCTCGCGACGTAACCAGTCCACCAAGTCTGGGCCCATCCGACCTGTCGTGTCATCGATGACCACCAAGGTGGCTCCTACGGCGAAGGCTAGCCAGATTTCTTCGATGGACGAATCGTAGGCGGCCGACGACCCTTGACCAACGCGGTCCACAGGCGTGAGCTGAAATTCATCGATATCGGAGGCTACCAAGTTCATGACCGAACAATGCTCGATCATCACTCCTTTGGGCGCTCCAGTCGTTCCTGATGTATAGATCACATAGCAAAGATCCTGGGAGGTAGGCGTTTCAGGTTGTTCTGGAGTGCCCCTTTGCTCCGTCAATACTTCGGTTGTCCCAACATCAAAAGCAGGTGGGGTTCGCAACTCTGCCCTTCCAACTCGTGATAACCCATCTTCATCGGTCAACAACAAAGAGGCATCGGCATTATCGAGAACCGCCTGGACGTGTGAGTCAGGAAACACCGGATCGATACAAGTAAATGCCCCGCCCGACTTGAGAACCGCAAGCTGACATAGATAAAGCCGATGAGAATTTCGTGGTACCAGGATGGCGATCAGCTTGCCCGGTTTGGCATGCGGTGCAATCCGGGCAGCCAGCGATTCCGCTTCTGTGTTGAGCTGCCCGTAGCTGACAACCTGACGTTTTCTACCGTCCGAATCTGGAGGAATGTCGACCGCAATCCTATTCGGATATAAGGCAGCGGATCGCTCAAAAAAATGATGCAACAGTTCAGCGGGCTGGAATCGTTCAGCAGATTGTGTCGTTAGAACGGTCATGGTTCAGTGGTTCGCCAATTGAGCCAATAATGCAAGTGCAGGCCTTGGTGAGCGGTTGCTTTCCATGGAATCTACCAACGAATCTCGATCTGCGTTTGCAATTCGATTTCTTTCGTTGCGAACGAGAACGGAATGTCCCAAACAGATGATTAGAAAAGCGCTTCGGCGAAACCGTCTGGATCGAACTCGGAGATGTCATCCAGTTTCTCACCGATCCCAATGAACTTTACCGGCAGGCCAAACTGTTCTGCGATCGGAACGATCACTCCACCCTTGGCGGTTCCGTCCATTTTGGCAAGAACGATACCTGTACATCCAGCGGCTTCTGAAAAACCTTTTGCTTGACTGATCGCATTCTGTCCAGCGGTAGCGTCCAAAACAAGAAGTACTTCATGTGGAGCGCCTTCGATTTGCTTTTGAATGATTCGCTTCATTTTCTCCAGTTGCTGCATCAAGTTGCTTTGAGTCTGCAATCGACCAGCCGTATCCAAAATACAAACGTCGTACGATTCCGCGACCGCTCTCTGAACGGTTTTGTAAACAACCGAGCCAGGATCGGAACCGTGCTCCCCTAAAACAATATCGCAACCAATTCGTTCCGACCAGATTTTAAGCTGCTCAACCGCTGCCGCTCGGAACGTATCACCCGCGCCCAACAAGACGCGATTGCCTTGTTGAGTTAGTCGATTGGCAAGTTTTGCAATCGACGTGGTTTTTCCCGAGCCGTTGACACCAACCACTAAAATCACGGTTGGGCCTTGATCGGCCGTTCGCAGCGATGCATTTTTTGACTTGAGCGATTCCTTCACTTGTTCGCGTACAACGCTTAGCACATCCGCAAACTCGATTTTGCGGCTGCGGTAGGTGTTGCTAATCGAGTCCCGGATTTTGCTGGCCGTCATGCCCCCCATGTCCGTTCGAACCAGGGTCGCATAGAGATCGCTTAAAAACTGATCGTCGACCAGTTGGCCTTCGCTTTTCCAAAGGTCGCGAATATCAGTCCGCAACCATTCGTTCGTTTTTGCTAACGCTCGACGATACCAGCTGACCTGCTCCGCATCAGCATCGTCGGAAGGGGTTGGTCCGTTCGGTTTGTTGCCGTTATTCTCCAGGCTTTTGTCGGCAGATTTGTCCAGCTGGCTTCCCTCTTGGTTCTCTACCTTTTTCTTTCGCCAGAATACCATGCTTCAGTTGATTTCTATTTAGTCTAAAGGGCTTTATTGGGGGAGCTCGAAACAGCGGATCTCACGGTCGTTCCGGACCAGGAAGTGCCCATCTGCGACTGCCGGAAATGACCAAAGTATATCGCGTCCATTCGAAGTGTTGGTGGGATCAATTGCGTGAAAGCGACCTGTTTCTTGATATCCATTGGGGCTAAGGATAGCCGATACGACATCTCCATTTTCGCCCAAGATGTAATAAAAGCCATTGGCCTTGATCAGGTAGGCGGCACCATTGGAACCGCCTCGCGTTCGATCTACACCAACCGTTGGCAAGGCAGATTGCCATTTTCGCGTTCCGTCTTTGGCGTCCACACAAACCAAAGCCCCGCTTTGATAGTCTGCTCCGTAAAGGTGGCCATCGTCAAAGACAGCTACGGTGTTGGAAAGCCCTAATGACGTTTTTTTGGTTCCTGTCCAAAGTGCTTTAGCGGCCATCGGCTTGGAGCTCAATTGGAACATTGACGACACCCCTTCGCCCGAAACGAATAGAAGATCACCCAGCAGAACAGGTGGCGCGACCGACATTCCATAATCCGGTTTCATTGGCAGCTGCCAATTCACTTTGCCGCTGCTAGGGTCCAGGCTTGAGACCATTTCCGGGTCCCAAATCATCAATTGCTTAATACCGGCGTGTTCAATCACTGCGGGTGGGCAATACCCGATTTCGTTTCCGCTTAGAGAGCGCCAAATCTCTTTGCCTGTCTTGCGGTCAAGGGCAACGACTAAGCTGTCTTCGCCACCTGCTAAGCAAATCAGCTTGTCGTCGATTACCAAGGGAACTGCAGCATGACCCCATATCGGTGCCTTGGTCTTGTAGTCGGATGCAAGTTGACGCTTCCATTGAACGCTGCCGCTTTCAAGCTCAAGGCAAACCAGATCCCCTTCGGCTCCGAGGGTATAGACCATGCCGCCATCAATCACAGGTGTGGCCCGGGGACCGCCAGGATAAGAAAGAGCATAAGGGCGGTCGTAAGCATGTACCCAAATCTCTTTCCCGGAAGCCCCATCCAAGCAAACGACTCTTTCTTGACCAAGCAAACGATCGCGGGTTCCAGGGTTGTTGGTGATCTCACCGGATTTCTTTTGATAGTCTGTTACCACTACCCGTCCTTGGGCGGAAACGGGACCCGAGTAGCCCATGCCAATCGGCTTCTGCCAAAGCATCTTCAATCCTTCTTTGGGAATGGCCTTCCACGCAGTCTTGCCGGTCAAAGCTCCGTCTCGATTGGGGCCATTCCATTGAGGCCAATCTTGGCCAAGTCCTGAAGCTTGAAGTCCCAGGAGTAGTGTAAGAGCCGCTACAAAACAAAGCGTTAGGGGTCGGCTTGGTAGCGACATGGCAGTTTCCTTGTGGTGAAGTAGAGTAAGAAGTAGAGCTTTGGTCATTCTAGGCCATCCATTGAGTTTGTTGGTAGCACGCGGATGGATCTAACCCTATGAATTAAAAGTGAAGAGCGATGAAAACAAGAGCTAGGTGAGCGGGAAGGCCAACAAAAAACCCTCTCGCGTAGGAGAGGGTTTCTTGAATTCGTTGAAGTATCTTTGACGGACACTACCAAGCAAAGTGAGCGAACGCCTTGTTGGCGTCGGCCATGCGGTGCGTGTTTTCTCGCTTGGTGATCGCGGTACCTTCTTTGCGGTAGGCGGCCATCAATTCATCTGCAAGCTTCTGATGGGTCGCACGGCCCTTTTTGTCGCGAACGGCTGACAAGACCCAGCGGAACGCCAGGCTTTGTTGACGGTTCTTATTAACTTGCATTGGCACTTGGTAAGAAGCACCACCGACTCGCTTGGATCGGACTTCGATGTATGGCTTAACGTTTTCGATTGCTTGCTCGAAAACCTCGATCGGTGGACGATCCTTGATCTTCTCGCCAATTTCTTCCAAGGCATTGTAGAAAACGCCTTGAGCTGTGGTCTTCTTGCCATCGTACATCAAGCAGTTGATGAACTTGGAAGCCAGAAGGGAATTGTGGCGTGGGTCAGGACGAAGACTTGTGCGGGATGCTGTGATTTTGCCCATGGCGGAATTAATTTCGACTGGTTGTCGTAGGAACTTGTGTTAGTGAACTGAAATTAGGCCTTCTTCGCACCGTAACGGCTGCGGGACTGCTTACGACCGACAACTCCAAGTGTGTCGCGGCTTCCGCGAACGACTTGATATCGAACCCCTGGAAGATCCCGAACTCGACCACCCCGAACGAGAACGATCGAGTGTTCTTGCAAATTGTGGCCTTCGCCTGGGATATAAACAGTGACTTCTTTACCGTTGCTCAAACGAACACGAGTGATCTTGCGAAGTGCGGAGTTCGGCTTCTTGGGAGTCATGGTTCGAACTAGCAAGCAAACGCCTTGCTTTTGTGGGCACTGTTCAAGAACAGGGCTCTTTGTCCCTTTACGCTGAACAACGCGATTCTTTCGAACCAATTGATTGATAGTTGGCATACGTCAATAAAACTCGGATCCACTGAGGAAATTAAAGGTTCACCATGCAAATTTGATGTTCAGCTGGCAAGTACCAAAGGTGGGAATCGAACCCACACGTCTGTTAAGGACACTGGATTTTGAGTCCAGCGCGTCTGCCGATTCCGCCACTTTGGCTCATAAAAATCAGCTGCCATCGAATTTGGGAGTATGAGTTTATCGGCCAATACCACAGTTGGACAAGTCCAACCGAGGTTTTTCAGACAAATTCTCAGAGTAACTTTCTCGACTTTTTGTAGAACCGGTCACCAGATTTTTTCCAGGTCCAGCCAATATAGCCGTTTCTTGGATCTTTCGGTTTGTTTGACGGTGTTCAGCATACGCCTCGAAATAATCCGCCGTTCGCTGTAGAAAAAGTCTTCGGCAAGTGGCGAGAGCATGCAAACGTCGCTTCATTAATCCCCAGCACGATCGATTGAGCGACGGCGACTGCCGTCAGAATGAATCAGATGTGTGATCGATCCGACGTCGCACCTCGGCTTCACAAAGAGCCTTTGCGAAGTCTGCCTTTCGGGGTTTTACCAGTCGAATCAAATGATTAGACGAACGAATCTGCCCTTGGCCCGGTTTTTGCATGGGATATTGCCCTCTAGCGTTGCATAACCAACCTGTTCCCACCCGATAACGTTAAGGCTCCCAACAGAAATAGATTTTTGTTGAGCGAGTTGTATCCGGAACGGTGTGGTTGGATCAGAATGGTGTGCTAGCTATTTTCTCTCCCACAAAAGTTCAACTAGTTAATTACAGAGGAAGTCATGCAGATTCTTAAGGTGAATAAGCTCCGAGGTCCGAATATCTGGGCAAATTTCCCAGTACTCGAGGCCTGGGTAGACCTGGAAGAACTCAAAGATACTTCTTCGGAAATGATTCCGGGGTTTAACGAGCGGCTAATGGCATGGTTGCCTACGATGGTCGAGCACCGTTGCAGCGTTGGTGAGCGAGGCGGATTCTTTGTCCGTTTGCGACGCGGCACCTACATGGCACATATTCTTGAGCATGTCACGCTGGAACTTCAGTCGCTGGCAGGAACTCCTGTAGGCTATGGCCGGGCACGCGAATCCAACGTGGAAGGGGTCTACAAAGTTGCAATCGCTTACAAAGAGGAGAAGCTGGGACTTGCTTGCCTAGATAAGGCGTTTGAATTGATCATGGCAGCCGTTCACGACAAGCCCTTCGACATCCATGCCGAAGTCGCAAAACTACGCGACTACGGTTATGAAGTCTGCCTTGGACCGAGCACTCGAGCCATTGTGGATGCTGCCAAGGCCAGGGGGATTCCTTGGAGGCGGTTGAACGAGGGCAGCTTGGTACAACTGGGCTATGGACACAATCAACGTCGAATCTGCACGGCAGAGGCAGATAGCACCAGTGCGATTGCTGAGTCGATTGCGCAAGACAAAGATCTGACTCGCATGTTGCTCAGGACCATCGGAGTTCCGACGCCGGAAGGTCGGCCTGTGGAGAGCGCTGAAGATGCTTGGGAAGCTGCACAAGACATCGGCTTGCCGGTTGTTGTTAAGCCTCAGTTTGGTAATCATGGTCGAGGAGTTGCTACGAACCTACAGGATCGAACGCAAGTCGAAGCTGCGTTTCATGCAGCCAGAGAAGAAGGCAGTTCGATCGTCTGCGAGCGTCATGCGCCTGGGGACGACTACCGAATTTTGGTCATTGGTGGCAAGATGGTCGCTGCTGCCAGACGCGAACCGGCCCACGTATTTGGCGACGGCCAATCGACCGTTCAAGAGTTGATCGACATTGTGAACCAAGACCCGCGCCGAAGCGATGGGCACAGCACTTCTCTCAGCAAGATCAAGGTGGACGCTGTAGCCTTGGGAGTTCTTCTGGAACAAGGGCTTACGCCTGACACGATTGCCCCTGTTGGCAAAAAGGTTCTTATCCGCCGCAACGCGAATCTTAGCACTGGTGGGACAGCTGCTGATGTAACCGATCTCGTTCACCCGGATGTGGCTCGTCAGTGCATTGAGGCCGCGAGAGTGATTGGCTTGGATATTGCCGGCGTTGATGTAGTGGCGCAAGATATCACGCAACCTTTGCAAGGGCAGCGCGGTGTGATTGTGGAAGTGAACGCTGGGCCCGGATTGCGGATGCATCTTGAGCCCTCCTCGGGCACCCCAAGACCTGTCGGGCAAGCCATTATCGACATGCTCTACCCAGAATCGAATTCCGGGCGCGTACCGATCGTGAGCGTCACGGGCGTGAATGGCAAGACGACGACCACTCGCTTGATCGCTCACTTGGTTGCATGCAGTGGCAAAAAAGTCGGAATGACTTGCACGGACGGGATCTATATCAATGGACGCCGAATTGATTCTGGCGATTGCAGCGGCCCACAGAGCGCCCGCTCAGTTCTCATGAATCCTGCAGTAGAAGCGGCCGTGCTCGAAACAGCTCGAGGTGGCATTCTTCGCGAAGGGCTCGGGTTCGATTCGTGCGACGTTGGCGTTGTTACCAATGTCGGCGAAGGAGATCACTTAGGGATCTCGGATATTGAAACCGTTGAACAGCTAGCCAAGGTCAAACGCTGCATTATCGAAGCGGTGCACAAGAACGGTTACGGCGTGCTTAAAGCCAATGACCCCTTAACTGCGGAGATGGCAGAAAAATGCAAGGGTTCGGTTGTCTTTTTTGCGATCGACCCCTCCGATCCCGTGTTGGTTTCACATCGAGCCAAAGGTGGACGTGCGGCGTTCGTGCGGGACAACGCAGTCGTGCTTGCCGAAGGGGAAACCGATTTCGTTCTGCTTTCGCTAGATCGAGTTCCATTGACCCATAACGGTCGCATCAGCTTCCAAGTCGAGAACGTGCTAGCTGCTGCCTCGGCTTGCTGGGCCTTGGGAATGCCTTGCGAACAAATCCGGCTTGGCTTGGAGTCTTTCTCAGCTCACATGGACAAAGTGCCGGGACGATTTAACTTGATGGAAATTCATGGCGCGACAGTCGTCGTCGATTATGGACACAACCAATCATCCCTTTTAGCCATTGCTGAAACGCTCGACCAATTTCCACACCCTAGCCGAACTGTCATCTACAGCGCAGCGGGGGACCGTCGCGATGTAGATATGATTCGCCAAGGGGAAATCCTGGCCAATCACTTCGATCGAGTTATTCTGTACGAAGATAATTACCTACGAGGACGCCAGCCCGGAGAAATCATGTCCCTGTTCAAACAAGGGATGGAAGGGGGCAAGCGTGTCAAGGAAATTCATGAGGTTCAAGGTTGGCAAAACGCGGTCGATCGCGCGTTGAAGCTGATTCGAAAAGGTGAATTCCTGCTGATGCAAGCGGATGTGATTGACGAGGCGGTGCAGTACTTGCATCATTCGATTGAACACGAAAGCCTAGGACGTGAGATCGATTTGGATTCGGCGTTGCAGAAACCAGTCGAGCCCTCGCCTAAACTAGCCGCTTCCCCGGAGTCGAATAGCAGGACTCACTAGCTCGGAAGGAAAGCCCGGTCGCGATAATCCGTGTCATCGCTTTCCCCACCAGTGCAAATTGAACCAGACTAGAAGATATGCTTCATCGAATTGACGGAAACCTCGAGCTTAGGCCCATGGTCGTGCGCGATATCCCGATCGCGATTAGCATCATACGCGAGTACGATGATGACGATGCTGACGAAGCACAAGAAACGTATGGCACTGGCATAGGCGACCAATTTTGCCTATGCGAGAATGGCATGGTGATTGGCGTGGTGGGGGCCAAGCCGATTCCAGGCACGGATGGCTCTTTCGGACTTTCATGGACTTATCTCCATCCGCAACATCGTCGAACCGGAAAAGGGGCGAGGATGCTGAACTGGATGATCGAAATCATGAAAGAACGGGACGGTCGCAAAGCCTTTGTCCACGCCAGTGATTATATCGATCCAGAGATGGGAGATATCTATCGGGATGCAAGAGAACTGTACCAGCAGTCTGGTTTCGCCTTGGAAGTTAGGCAACCTGATTATTATGCCCCCGGTGAGTCGATGCTGATTTATGGGCTGCGTTTGTGTGACAAGGAGCCTGTTCAAATTGTCATGAACACGCAAGACATTAAGTTAACGGATTTGGACGAGATTCCAGAGACTGACGGGGCTTATTGGTTAGCGTGGGAGCTGGTATCTCAAGGCCAAGGCACGAAACCGCAAGACTTCCAAAAAGTGATTGAGCAAGTTCGAAGCTGGGATGGACGAGCGCTGTTCATGGCCTTTCCATCGGATGTCGCTAACGCACCTTCTTTACTGACGGCAGCCCGATTTAAAACGGCCGGCCGGTTGATCGATTACTACGAAGACGGCATCGACGAAGTCCATTACCGGCTAGAAATTAGCTGAACTTCTTGACTGAGCCGTGGGCGCTAGCCGCGTTATGTTGCAAACCCAATTTAGGGTCAACTACGCAGCCCGACGGACCTGCGATTGGTCAATCGCGGATGCTGGCACGGGAACTCGAGCGAACATCCCACCCTGGGTGGTGGAAGCGAAGATGGTCGAACCACCGTGGCATAAGCGAGGAAGCCATTCCGCGATCGCTCGACCAGAGATCGTATCTCTGCCCCATTCACCGTCAATGATGACAAGGTCGCTTGGCATAACCGTATGTACCACACGCTGCAACGCGTTAGCAGGTTCGCCGGGAATCAAATGAGCTTTGACCCCCAGTTCAGCTAGCATGCGATGTGCGGACTTCAGATTCATGTGAGGGGCCGACGCATTCGCAGACTCAAACGGATCCACGCCAGCATAGCGAATCTGAGAAACCCCTTCCGGTGGCGTACAAAGAGACAATAGGGTTTGGATGCGTTCCCCAGATCCAATTCCGATCTCTAAGATCGAAGCGACCGGGGTTTCGATCGCATGAAGGAACAGCGATCGCTGGCTAACAGGTTTGGAAAAATAACGCCAATAGAGACGTTGCGTCCAACTCAACCGAGCCATGATACGTGTTCCCGAAAAGAGTAGAAAAGGCCTTCGTTTCAAAGATCGAACTCAGGAAGCAGCAGCGGGCCTGAATGTGCATCCATGCAGTCTTCAGGCGCTCGAAGCGGCTTGCTTATCCACCATTGCATGCAGACTCCGTCCCATGTGCTTCCGTGCTTCTGAAGCGGCTCCGCTGGTGGACAACCATCACATCGGATTATTTGCGTATCAGAATTCAGGACGGTCCATCGAGCCGTTATAGACTTCCTTAAGTGCCTAAAATAGCAATTGCAGCGGTTGTGCTAGCATTTTGGGGTGTTGCCAAGTCGCTTTCGACAGGGCTGCCTGCTTGAAGACCTGGTTCCTGACCTAATTTTGTGGGTCGCGATGACGTTACCTGTACGACGCTGTATTTTCAACATGACTAAGCCAAACCTGAAAACATCCCCGACCAATCACCAGCTCGTTGATCCGTGGCGCCATCGAGTTTTATGGGAGCAGTGCGAACGACGGTTAGCGCTTTCGGCCATGCCATGGATGCTTTGGGACTACGGACCGCAAGAAGCTGGGCCGCTTCCTTCTCAAGATTCCCTGGTTCACCAGGATTTGCAGCATGCCATCTCGCCCGTCATCGAGAACTCGACGAAACCGATCGAAACTCATTTGAGCGAGGCGCATGCCCAAACGGGCTGGAATCAGCTGCACTCTCAGTATGGACTGACGGGCCAAGGTCAAACGGTTGCGGTAATCGATAGTGGAATCGCGTTTGATCACGTTGCATTAGGCCGTGGCTATGGTCCTGGATACAAAGTGGTTGGAGGCTGGGACTTTGCAGAAAACGATGCAAGGCCTTACGACGATGCACCGGGCGGATTTCATGGAACGCACGTTGCCGGGATCATCGGTGCTAACGATGGAGTTCATTATGGAGTTGCGCCGAATGTGGATCTCGTTGCATTGCGAGTTTTCAACGATACGGGTAGAGGGGAATTGGCGTGGGCTGAAAACGCTTTGAAATGGGTTCACGAAAATAGAAATGCATTTGCCAATCCGATTACGACGGTCAATCTGTCTTTGGGCGCAACGTGGAATTCAAGCACCGTTCCAAGTTGGGCAACTCTGGAAGAAGAGCTTGGGCAATTGCAGCGCGATGGAATCGTCGTTGTGGTGTCCGCCGGCAATTCGTTCCAGCAAAATCGGACGCCTGGGTTATCGTACCCCGCCGCGAGCCCCTTCGTAATTCCGGTTTCCAGCGTCGATGCCAATGGCCAACTAAGTGATTTTAGCCAACGCGATTCGCGATCGATTGCAGCTCCAGGACGAGCGATCGAAAGTACCGTCCCGGATTATTTTTATGGGAAGGACGGAATCCACAATGACTGGGCAAATTCCACGGGAACCAGCATGGCCGCTCCTTACATCGCAGGAGCCAGCGTCCTTGTGCGCGAGGCCATGGAGATGGTCGGGATTCAAAATATTACACCTCAGTCGATTTACGAACACTTGCGTTCCACCGCCAGCTCCCTATGGGATAGTGTGACTCAGCAATCTTATCGTTCGCTAGATCTGGATCGAGCGATTGAGAGCCTGTTGCCGATCGACAACGTTGGCAATAGTTTTTCCAACGCTCAAACGCAAAATCTTCAGACCAATTGGAGCACCGATGGCTGGATCAATTCTTTGACTGATCGCGACGTTTATCGACTATCACCATCCCAAAGCGGTACCGTGTCGGTGCAGTTAGGGAGTGAGTACGTTGATGATGCCTCGTTCACACTGATTCGAAACGG
>CAITIF010000402.1 GCA_903892365.1 uncultured Pirellula sp.
AGCACCTGTTTCCAGTTCCGAAAGTTCCGCCTTGTTTCGCATCAGGATGCCACGCATTTGTTCGACGTCGGCTTGGTATTCTGTCCGTTCGACTTCTGCGAGAACATCCCCTTTGATCACGCGTCGGCCTTCTTCGATATTTAGGCTGACAATGCGTCCGCTTACTTGAGGGCTCACCAGGACTTGGTGTTTCGCGATGACGTACCCTCGAGATTCAAGAGCAATGGGGTTGGACGTACCACTAGGTGTTTCGGTGCCTGACGAGGGAGCGGGCGAGTTCGTTGGCGTAGCTGCAGTAGTAGTCGCAGGTTTTGTGGAGACGTTCGCGGCAGGGGTGGGTGGCGTTTCGGCGCTCTTTTGCTCGTCCGTGGGCCGAGTGAAACCAACCATGGAAGCGATTTTATCGTCGCGGTAGGCGAGCCAGGTGCAAGCGATGCCAAGAGCAAGAACCAGAAGCCAGGGAATCCAGCTTCCAGAACGTTGGTTATCCAAGCGATCTTCTTTTGCAATCTTTAACGAACGAACTCGGGCATCCAGCGACAGAGTCGCGTCCCGGCCAGGTGCTTTTTCGCCAGCGGGAGGTAAGGGGGTACTTTGAGAACTCACGCGAAATCCCAGTCAATAACAGATTCAATCGAAAAACAAACTCACCCTAGTGTAATGCCTAGGGGCGGAATCTGATACCTCAAGATTCAACCCGACGGAGCAGTTTGGGGCATAGTCGGCCGTTTTGGTACGCGACCTTTCGCCGCTTTGTGGTTCAGTGCGAAAATCGCATTTCATCTGATCGCCTATCGGGAGGCTCGGTTTTAGTCAATGTAGAACAGTTGTCCCCAACTGTTCCTGAAGCTTGCAACGACTCACTATTTCAAGTTCCCAGACGAAGGCAGTTTACGCCTGATTGAAAATCAGAAGTCGCAATGGAAACGTTGTGTTCTCGCTGGTATTTTCGGGATGGGAACTTGGTTGGCAGTTCGGAGCAGTTGAGGACAACGGCTCTACATTGGTGCAGCGATTTTCGGTGCTCCAAAACTGTTAACAACTTCATCAAAAGCCTAGCTTTTTCGACAATGGATTGTTGGTGTGCACTTCCGATTTAAGAGTGAACAGGTATCTTCATATCGTCTTCAACAAACTCCTTCATTTCTCCATGTTTTGCTACAACACCATGCCAAAGATCGCCGCGTTTCCAAAAGCTTACATGCAAGCGTTGTGCAAAGATGGTTCGATGAAGCTTTCGGAATGGTTCGAACTGGCCTCCACGCTCGATATCGATGGCTTGGAATTCTACGCTGGGTTTCTCGAAATGGAGGACCAGCGGATGTGGCCTACATTTCGGCAGCGAGCGAGTGATCTTGGGCTGCAGATTCCGATGCTGTGCTGCTCCCCCGACTTCACTCATCCTGATGAAGCATTTCGCAACAAGGAAATTGCAAAGCAGAAACATTGGATCGAAATGATCTCGGTTTTAGGTGGCAGCTACTGCCGAGTTTTGAGCGGGCAACGTCGACCGGAACTCACCGACGCACAAGGGGTGCAACTTGCAGCAGATAGCATCTATGCTTGCTTGCCTTTCGCTCAAGAACGCGGCATCACCCTTATTCTTGAGAATCACTACAAAGATGACTTCTGGGAGTATCCCGAGTTCGCTCAGAAGATGGATGTTTTCTGCGATCTGGTGAACGCGATCGATCATCCCCATTTTGGAGTGAACTATGATCCAAGCAACGCCTACATCGCAGGCGATGATCCGCTCGAATTGCTCAGACGCGTTGTTTCACGTGTTGTTACCATGCATGCCAGTGACCGCTATCTGATCGAAGGAACGCTCGAAGATCTTCGACGCGAAGAAGGTGGGTCAGCTGGATATGCCAAGCGACTGCGACACGGCGAGGTGGGTAAGGGGCTCAATGATTACGATGCGATCTTCACTCAGCTTCGCCAAGCTGGGTTCGACAGTTGGATCAGTATCGAAGACGGTGTCGAGGGCATCGACCAGTTGCGCCGAAGCGCTCAGTTCCTTCGGGCGAAAGTAAAACAGCATTGGGCTTAGCTCTTCAGCAGGACCACGCGTTATCGTAGCACGTTGGTGCCTTGCGTTTGGGCTGTGATTTGCTCCTCTTTCTGACGGGCGATCACTTCTCCCGTAGCGCTTCCTGCAATGTTACCAGCCCTCGAAAGGAGTGGCCGCGTGTAGAACGGCAAGTACGCCATGCCGGGGATGAACGATGTCGCTTGCGAAACAAGGTCGCCTCCCATGCGACCGTAAACTTCCGGATACATGTTTCGTTCCAGCTTCCAATCTCGCTTGGCTCGGGCGTACGATAACGCATCGCTAGACACGGAAGCGTCGCGGAACAGCGGCACAACAGGTAACCAGTTGACGGCTGTGTACGTGCCAGGATAACGCTGGTCGTAGAGTTTCTTGACGTAGGTGGAATGAAAAACCGATTCCTCGCGCGACGTCGAATTAATGGATAGGGTATTGGTAAACGGGTTGTAACCGTCCCATCCAAAAGCGCGGCCCGGCAGTAAACAATATCCCACATGGTAGAGCGTGCCACCCGTGTATTTCCAGAAAGGGGCGATACGATCGTTGCTTTGAAGCCTGCTCCATTGCTGACCCGGGTTGTATTCGCGGACATCAATGTTGACCCCTTTGAGTCCGTTATCATCCAGATAGTCCGAGGCCGCTTGGACCGCCATCATGCGACGTTCCGAAGGGGGAATCGCTTCGTCCGGATCCTTGGACGGAAACCATTTGCGAAACACTTTCCTCGGATACTGAACGACCTTCTCCAGCTTATCGATGCGTGGGTGATGGCCCCCCATGGTGATCAAATTGGGAGTTCTTGGAAGATCGTCCAAAAGTTCCGGCCTCGAAATTCCATAGCGGTAGGTGTTCTGAACACAACCCAACGACGCAAAATTTGCCAGAAGCAAGGTTGCGAAAGCAATCAACCTGGAGTTGGTAAATCGAAGGGGTGTCTGACTCACGAAGCTTCCTTGTTCGAATCCAAATCGATGGCATTAACCCAGTGTGCCTAAATCCAATGTATCTAACGCACTTGTGCGGCTAGCGAATTGGCTGTCTGCGCACGGTTGGGGTTTCTGGCGATTTAGGCAGTCGAATTTCAACAACACAACCTGCCCCTGGGGCAGATTCGATCCATACATCACCGTCGTGAGCATCTATAATCCGCCTGACATTTGCAAGAGAGATTCCAAGCCCGCGCCCATGCTCACGCCCGCTGTAGTACAAATCCCAGGCCCTTTGAGCGGACTCATGAGACAATCCGGGCCCGGTGTCACTTACCGCGATTCGAATTTCTTCAGACTCATTGCCATCAGCGGTTGCAGCTTCACCGCAAAATACTCGGATCCGATCGTTCGGACCACACACTTGCATCGCGTTGTGCAACAGAGACAAAAGGGCTTCGGTCAACGCCGCTCGTTCGATCGCGGCATAGCATGGCTTTGGCCCCACTTGGAACTCGGTTTGGATTTTGGAATGCTTCCAAGTTTCCGAGTGCCTTTGCATCATTTCACGGACTGTTTCCCCGACGTTTTCAGTCCTAAGCGTTAAAGATCTTGGCTGAACGACTCGCATCATCTCCGCTAGCATTTCGTGCGCTCGCATGGTCTGATCCACGATGGTTGCCAGCGAGCGTCGGTCAGCCTCCGTACTTGCTGACGCGATCAATTGTTGAGCCCGAGCGGCGATGTTTGCGAGCGGGTTGTTGATTTCATGTGAAAGACCATACGCAAAGCTGTAGATGGCTTGGTTGCATTCTCGCTGGACCGATTTTTGAAATTGCTCTGAATTGCTCATCGCGGAAATGGCCGAATGAATGGCGGCTGAACAACTGCGGGCAAGTTCGGCATTCGATCGATTGGATTCGGCATCTTGGACGTTGATTCGGCCCTGCGAAAACTGTTGCAAAAGACGTTTCAAGCGAAGTCCAACCGGACCCGGTTCTAGTTGGAAATTGGATTCGGATTCAAATTTTTCCAGAATCTTTTCTAGTTCATCATTCACTTCCTCGACCGGTTTTGGGCGACATACCTGTCCAATGGTCGATTGATTCATGGCGACGGACATCAATCGATAGCTTAGGTCGGATGCAATCTCTGAAGAGATCGATCGAGAGGGCTTGGATGCCTTGGGTAGGTTGCGAACCGACAGGTTGGTTTTCGCCTCAGAATCGACCAGTTCATGAAGAGGCTTTGGCGCTTTATCAATTTTTAGGTCGGAATCGATGTGCACGTCGGTGACCGTGTCCGAAGGCGCTATGTTGTGGACAGTTTTCGAAGGTCCCGAAGAAGGTAATCGAACTGGATCGGTACCTGAGCGGCCTTTGGAGGGATTGGCGTTTTTGGTTCGAGTTTGCTTATTCATGGATGTTTCGTTTCAGCGCTAGTCCGGTTGTCGTTGCTAGTGATCGCTAAAACCATAACATAGGCCCGTGGGTGAGTCTACGAATAAAGCCACCTCGTAGGGTGGCTTTATGGGGCAAGGTGGCTTTGTGGGACACCGGGCAAATCAGACGATTCGCCTTTAAATTGCTACAGGTCGATCGATTTCTAGCAAATCGCAGACGCGATCTAGCAACCGGTCGGTAGTGAATGGTTTTTGCATGAAGTCGTTTGCTCCTGACGCTCTCAGGTCCGCAACCTTGTCTTGCTCAACCATACCCGAAATGCAAAGGATCTTGACGGAGTCCATGGTGCGATCGCTGCGAACACGTTGGCATACTTCGCGGCCATTGATATCAGGCAACATCACGTCAAGAACTACTACATCTGGGCGGAATTCTTTGACTTGCATTCCTGCGTCGAAACCGTTGTTCGCGGTTCGGATGTCGAATCGACCGTCGCGGTCGAAGGTGTCGAACATCAAGTCAACCAAATCTTGATCGTCATCGACGATCAGAAGCTTCTTCTTACCGCTTTCCAACGCGTCGGTTGGAATGCCATTGTCCTTCATAAAGACGAACAATTGATCTCGAGGAATACGGCGGAAACGACTGCCGGGTACGCGGAATCCTTTCAGCGAACCGTTGTCGAAACAACGAATAATCGTTTGTTGGCTCACCTTGCAAATTTTGGCGGCCTCGCCGGTCGTAAAAACAGTTTTTGTGCTGGACATTGGGGGAACCATCCTTCCTGAATGTTCGTTGCAATCTTGACGACGGGTCGCCAAACTCACACGCTCGGTTTATCTTGTGACAGCAACCACGTCTGCCGAAGTTACCGAACCTACCTTGGTTGGGCGGAGAATATCGAAGTTGCGTAATTGGGGTCAAGATGGATTTCAAGACAAGTAGTTCGCAGCGACTTCACAATCTGCGCAACTCGGGGGGCGAACGAATTTCTGATGGTCGCTGGTAATTTGGGTGCACAGCCCAGGCGTGGTTGAAACGACTTGGTCTTGATGGCCCAGTTAGCGTCGAACGATGATTGTCCCTCCAAAGAAGCAAGAGAAAGATTGAAAAATGTCCGTAAGTAACCAGTGCCGTTGGGGAATTCTTTCTACCGCCGCGATTGCAAAAAAGAATTGGCGTGCGATCACTCAATCGAAGTCAGGTGTCATTACCGCAGTCGCAAGCCGAAGAGCCGACGCGGCCAAAAACTTTATTGCGGAATGCCAAGCCTCTGCACCTCAATCGCACCAACCCGAGGCGTTGGGCAGCTACGAAGCATTGCTCGCTAGAACCGACGTGGATGCCGTTTACATCCCGCTGCCAACCGGCGTTCGAAAGGAATGGATCCTGGCTGCTGCAAAGCAGGGGAAGCACGTGTTGGCCGAAAAGCCAGCTGCCGTGAGTGCGGCGGACCTCGAAGAGATTCTTGCTGTCTGCAAGGAAAACAATGTCCAATTCATGGACGGGGTCATGTTCATGCACAGTGCTCGCATGAACGCTCTCAGAAAAGCTCTCGATGACCCTCAGCACATGGGG
>CAITIF010000403.1 GCA_903892365.1 uncultured Pirellula sp.
TTCAATGGATTTTGCTATGAAACGGATGAAGGACTTTCCAAGTTAGTGGTTCGAATAGCGAGAGCCTTTGGAAAACATCTTTCGAAAACAAGGTGTCGCCCCCAATCAAATTGTTGGATGACGCAAGGAATGCGACCTTTCTGCCATCGCCACTGATTGCTGGCGATTCGCTTGCTGAGTTCGCTTGTTGAATCGATATTGAAACACTTGCCCGATCGACACTCCCAGATTGCATGTCATAGACGAACACATTGGCGACAACGTTGGTATCACCGGCAATCAGACTGATTGTGTTGAAAAGGTACGCGACACGTTGGCCATCGCGACTGATGGCAGGGGAGAAGCTGATCTCTGTACGGCCGGCGAAATCGCGAGCACGACTTGCGATCCCTCCGACAAAGTTGGACGCAACCGTAGTGTTTCGGATGCTGGAGTTACTTGTGGAGCAGGAAACAGGTACATTCGTAGAGTCCTAGTAGAGGGCACGGGAAAACCTTGCAAAACTAGCACGCTGCATGGCTTGCCCCGAGCTTCACGGTGCGACGTTGCATTACTAAAGAGAGAAACATACCATTCTCAAAAAAGCGGTGCGAACCATTGGCGAAGATACACGAACTGGCCTACTACGACGCAAAGAAATTCAGTCGGTCTTCTCATCGCGGAAGTCGATTTGGGGTATAACCGAATGATTCACGCCAGTCCGATCTGATGCACAATTGGATAGACCTTGCGACAATCGCTGTGGCGACTCCTCCAACCCATAGGGAATGATCCAATGCGAACAGTACTTCTCGCATTCTTGTTGATTCTTTGGTCGACGCATGGTTATTGCCAGTTGCCAGCCGATGCACTGCCTGATGGCGTTCAATTCCAATCGCTGTTGAACGGGAAGGATCTGTCCGGATGGGACGGGGACCCGCGGTTGTGGTCTGTGCAAGATGGCGTGGTACGTGGCGAAACCACCACCGAGAAAGTCGCCAAAGGGAACACTTTTCTTATTTGGAAAGGGGGACCGATTCGAGATTTCGCGATCCGAGTGACCTTCCGCTGTAATGCAACCAATAATTCCGGCATTCAATACCGTTCCAAGCATATCACTTCCCCGGACGCACCAAACCCTTGGGTTGTCCGTGGGTACCAGCATGAACTGCGAAACGAAGTCACTCTCCCCAACGTCAGCGGGTTCATTTACGACGAAGGAGGAAAGCGGGGCCGTTTGTGCTTGTTGGGGGAAAAGGCAATTTGGTCTGCTGAAGGCAAAAAAGTGCTCGCCAATCTAATCTCCCCCTCGGAATTTCAACAGCTGTTTCATCTAGACGACTGGAATGATGTCATGATTATTGCCAAGGGAAACAATCTCCAGCACTACTTGAACAACCAGCTTGTTTTGGAATTTTCCGACAACGAGCCCAAATTAGCAATTCCAGAGGGAATCATCGCGTTGCAACTACACGCAGGAAAACCGATGTGGGCCGAGTTCAAGAACATAGAACTTGCAACGTGGACCAGCGAATAGCAGGGGCGTCTACAGTTTTCGAAGCGGAAAAACGAACGTACCCCTAGCAGCTTTCCTAAAAAAACGGATAACGAAACTGAATCCGGTAAGACTCATCCCAAATTCGGCAAGATAGGTAAGCAATACGGATTCATCGAGGCCAGTCGGGGTAAACACGGCGAATACCGCCAGTTTCCTAACAGACTCGGAAAAATACGGTCGATACAGCAAAACCCTGGCAAAAAGCAATGCGAACTGCCCCCTGAAAAGGCGATTTCGCAAAGAAAACCACCGGGAACAAGCAAAAACAAAGATTTGGCGTTGACGACAAATACTCTCCTCCATATCTTTTCCCCTCCCACGTTCGTCGTAGGGCTTGATTTTGCAGATCCTCTTTAACCAAGAGGCCAGTTTTCGACTCAACCAAGGCAGATAATCACCGTGTCCGGATCGCATGAAGTCATCAGAATTCGTATGGAAGCTTATGATCATGCTGTGTTGGACCAGAGCGCATTGGAAATAGTGGAAACCGCCAAGCGGACCCACTCCGAAGTGCACGGGCCGATTCCATTGCCAACTCGGATTGAGCGGTACACGGTACTTTCGGGACCGAATATCGATAAGAAGGCTCGTCAGCAATTTGAAATTCGAACACACAAGCGTTTGATTGACATTAAGCAAGCAACTGCACGAACGATCGAAGCTCTAAACAAATTGAGCTTGCCAGCCGGTGTTGACATTAAGATCAAGGCAACATCGCGGTAGGAAATTAACGCTTAAACGGCATCCATCAGGTTTTCCCCATATGAAACGGAAGCCCTGAAGGTAACTATCGACTTAGACCTGCAAACTGCGTCAATCGCTATCTTTGCAGGGTTCCCTAGCGGGTTTGTTTGATGAGTCCTTCACGGTCACGATTTACGGAATAAAACGAATGAGCAAAGGTATTCTCGGCCGCAAGGTCGGTATGACGCAAGTGTATGAACAGGACGGAAGAGCAGTCCCTGTTACAGTCATTCAGGCTGGACCTTGCCATGTTCTTCAGGTGAAAACCGTCGATCGTGATGGATATGAAGCAGTTCAATTAGGCTTTCTTGACAAGCCTAGACGTTTGGCCTCTCGTGCAGAGCGTGGTCAAGTCGCAGCTATTTCGAGCAAGCGATCCAACAAGCTGAAGGACGCCGGTGTTGCCGCGGTTGAAAAGCCGGAGTGTGAGCCAAAGCGTTTTGTTCGCGAATTCCGCGGACCGGTAACTGACGCTGTGGGTGCGGAAATCAAAGTGACTGTGCTGGAAGGCATGAAGTCGGTTGATGTTACTGGTATCTCCAAGGGTTGTGGTTTCTCCGGATGGATGAAGCGACACAACTACGCCGGTCAGCGAGCAACGCACGGTGTAAAGAAGGTTCACCGACATCCTGGTGGTACCAGTGCTGGTACTTACCCTGGACGAGTTCGCAAGGGGAAAAAGGGTGCGGGTCAGTACGGTAATGACCGGATCACGATGCGAAATCTTAAGGTTGTTCGCATTGACAGCGAAAACAATCTTCTTTTGGTTCGGGGCGCGATTCCTGGTCCGAACGGCGGATACGTGATGATTCGCGAAACGAACAAAGTCGGCTAAGGCATTACTGAAACAAGTTATCTGTCGCAGGCTTTACCTGCGGGGGCAAAAACTAGGCGTAACTGAAGATGACAACACTACCAATTTATGACATGTCCGGAGCAAAAGTGGGCGATTACGAAATCGACCCAGCTGTTCTGGCCCCACGAGTGAGCAAGCAATTGCTTCACGACGTCGTGGTGATGTACTTGGCAAATGCCCGTCAGGGAAGCAACAAGACCAAGTCCCGTGGCGAAGTGTCCGGCTCGACCAAGAAGATGTACAAGCAAAAGGGCACTGGTAACGCTCGTATGGGTGCCAAGCGAACTCCGGTTCGTCGAGGTGGTGGTCATGCGAACGCTCGTCAGCCAAGATCCTATTACTACCGTTTGCCACGCAAGGCCGTTCAGGCTGCCACGCGAATGGCAATCGCAGCGAAGATTTCTTCGGGCTCGGTTATGATCGTCGATCAGTACAAGATGGACGCTCCGAAGACAAAGACATTGGCGTCGGCGTTCAAGGCCATTGGCTTGGAAGGTCAGACCAAGACTCTTGTGACGAACGGTTTGGATAAGAACATTTATCTGAGCGGCCGCAACATCCAGGGTTTGACAGTAAGTCCTGTTACAGATTTGAATGCGTTGATTATCTTGCGACCTCGAAAAGTGGTTGTAACGAAGGACGCAATGGATTGGCTGAAGTCGCGAACCAGTGCGTAAGGTCAATCGGAAGTAGCTCAAGACAACAACGATTAAGTTGGTAATGAAAATGGCAAAGCAACCACCAAAAAGCAAAATTGTTCTGACACCGCATCAAGTAGTGCTCCGCACGCTTGTAACGGAAAAGGGCGTACACAAAGCAACTCGTCACAATCGATATGCCTTCGAAGTGAATCCGTTAGCGGACAAGACCGATATCAAGGCTGCGATTGAAGAGTTGTTCAATGTAAAGGTTGTTGCGGTTGCAACACAAAATCGACAAGGTAAGTCTCGGCGATACAAGCAAAAGCTTGGTGTCACCAAATCGTGGAAGAAGGCTATTGTGAAGCTCAGTGATGAGCACAAGATTGACTTCTTCTAGGATCAGCCTTCGTAAAAGACTAAATTAGGACACAAGCATGGGAATTCGAGTATACAAGCCAACATCAGCCGGAAGAAGAAATTCTTCGGTTAGCGATTTCGCTGAGTTGACGCCTGGTGCCAAGCCAGAGAAGAGTCTGCTTAAGCGATTGAAGCGACATGGTGGGCGAAACAACCAAGGTTTCATCACAGCACGACATCGTGGTGGTGGACACAAGCAGATGTATCGCATCATCGACTTCAAGCGAATGAAGGATGGTGTTTCGGCCAAAGTGGATTCGATTCAGTACGACCCGAATCGTTCGGCTCGGATTGCGTTATTGCACTATGCAGACGGTACCAAGACCTACATTTTGGCACCAGACGGGTTGAAGGCTGGAGCAACGTTGGTGAATGGCCCTGAGGCAGCACCCGTGTTGGGGAACTGCCTTCCAATGCGGAACATTCCACCAGGGACTGAAGTATGTTGCGTTGAGATGACGCCAGGCCGTGGAGCAGCTCTATGCCGCTCTGCAGGATCCTCCGCCGTCTTGATGGCACGTGAATCGGGATGGGCTCAGTTGCAGTTGCCAAGCGGTGAAGTGCGACGCGTTCCGATTCAATGCCGTGCGACCATCGGAAAGATGAGCAATCCTGACCACGACGCGATCCGAATCGGTAAAGCCGGTCGAAATCGTTGGAAGGGTTGGAGACCTCATGTTCGCGGTACAGCAATGAATCCGGTTGATCACCCTCACGGTGGTGGTGAAGGACGAACGAAGGGTGGTCGCCACCCAGTGAGTCCGACTGGCAAGTTGGCGAAGGGTGGTTTCACTCGACGTCCTCGAAAGCCAAGCAATACTGCAATTATTCGTCGACGCAAGTCGGTTCGTTACGGTCAATTGAAACTGAGATAGTTTGCAAGGGAAGAGCTCTGACGTATGGGACGTTCGACAAAAAAGGGTCCGTTTGTAGACCCCAAGTTGTTTGCCAAGCTGCTTAAAGCACGCGAGAAGAACGACAGCCAGCCAATTACTACGTGGGCGCGTCGTTGCACGATCGTTCCTGAGTTTGTTGGCGCTACTTTCATGGTACATAACGGCAAGGCTCACCTTCGAGTCTTCGTTACCGAAGATATGGTCGGCCACAAGCTCGGGGAATTCGCGCCAACGCGTACCTTCCGCGGGCACGGTGGCAAGGGCGGCAAGAAGTAATCGTTTTTAGTTCATAGGAAACAATCATGGCTTACCGAGCCGTTCATCGTTACGCACGCATCAGTGCTAGAAAGGTCAGACCCCTGGCCGATTTAGTGCGTGGAAAGTTTGCGGACGAAGCACTGGAGATGCTTCGCTACCAACCCAACCGAGGAGCTCGGATGTTGGAGAAGGTCATCAAGAGTGCTGTTGGAAGTGCACAAGATATCGATCAGAATAGTGGTCGGTCGTATGGAGCCGAAGAGCTTGTCGTGGTGGATGCTCGCATTGATGGCGGGCCGATCATGAAGCGTTTTCGTCCGATGTCGCGGGGGCAGGCGTTTACGATCCTCAAGCGATCCAGTCACATTTCCGTAGAACTCAAGAGACTCGAAGAGCTGTAGGAAACGCTGCATTATGGGACAAAAGGTAAATCCAATCGGTTTCCGTACCGGCATCGTCATGGGCTGGAAGAGTCGATGGTATGCGAGCAAGAAAGAATTTGCTGAGTTGTTGGTCGAGGACCAAAAGATTCGCAAGTTCATTAAGTTTCACCCGACCAAGTCAGCTTATCGAGAAGCGGGCATTGATCGGATTGAGATTGAACGAACAAGAGATGAAGTTCGATTGATGGTTTTCGTGGCCAAGCCGGGTTTGATCATCGGCAAGAAGGGTACGGAGATCGAAGTTTTGCAGGAAGAACTGCAGAACTTGATCGGACGAAGAGTCAATCTGAAGGTTGAGGAAGTTTATCGTCCTGAGATTCAGGCTCAGTTGATCGCGGAAGACATCGCTAAGCAGCTTGCAAAGCGGTCTAGCTTCCGACGAACGATGAAGCGTTCGATTGAAACGGCTATGGATGCTGGTGCTAAGGGCATCAAGATCCAGATGTCGGGTCGGTTGGGCGGAGCGGAAATGGCACGTTGCGAAAAGGGCAATGCCGGATCCCTTCCGTTGAGCACGATCCAAGCGAAAATTAGCTATGGACTTGCAGAAGCCGCTACTCCACAGGGGAATATCGGTGTGCAGGTCTGGGTAAATCAAGGTTCTTACGCGGGAGACGCTAACGATGGCGCTGATGCCCAAACGGGTCAAGCACCGAAAAAGCCAAAGAGGACGTATAAAAGGTAACGCGACCCGCGGCAATAAGGTTGTTTTTGGTGATTTCGGACTCCAGGCTCTGCAAGGCGGCTGGATACGAGCAACAACAATCGAAGCGGGCCGGATCGCTGCCAATCAATACGTTCGTGGTGAAGGTCGACTTTACATACGAATTTTTCCAGACAAGCCAGTATCTTCTAAGCCTTTGGAGACCCGGATGGGTAAAGGTAAAGGGGAGCCTGAGTACTGGGTAGCGGTCGTAAGACCGGGTACCGTTTTGTACGAGCTTGCTGGTGTAACAGAACAACAAGCCAAGGTGTGTTTCGCGCGACTTGCTGCGAAGATGCCGATCCCTGTCAGGTTGGTCCGACGCCGACCTGCATAGTTTGTCCATTAACGAGTGAACGAATCGAAAATGAAAGCCGCTGAACTTCGAGAGATGAGTGATGAGCAACTGGAACTGACAGCCCAAGAAGCTGCCGAGACCATGTTTCGCTTGAGACTTCAATCTCAAACCGATCGAGTGGATGTTCCAAGCCAAATGAAGCTGAATCGCCGCTTGATCGCACGCGTTCGCACTCTTCAAACACAGCGTTTGAAGAAAGCTTAGTTTCGTAGTCCAATTAATTTAGCCAGTACGGTTCAAAGTTTATTATGCCACGTCGAATCCTAGTCGGTGTCGTAACCAGCGACAAAGCTGCCAAGACACGTCGAGTTGAAATCGAGCGGTTGGTTCGCCACCCGCGTTACTCGAAGATCATCCGCAAGAAGACGGTCTGTCACGTCCATGATGAGAACAATGAATCGCACGTAGGAGACAAGGTTGAGATTGAAGAATCGCGACCTCTGTCGAAGCTCAAGCGATGGCGGTTGATCCGCGTGGTTGAAAAGAGCCGCGAGATTGACCTGGCGAGCTTGAGAGCGGATCAACAAGCTGCAACTTAATAGCATCACGAACCGAACGTGTGTTACGGTTCAGGTGTCGAAATTCACATTTTGTTTTTTGAAACTTAGTCCATCATGATTCAGCAAGAAAGCCGACTTCAAGTCGCTGACAACACCGGTGCACGGGAAGTCATGTGCATCAAAGTTCTTGGCGGAACACGTCGTCGCTATGCAAGTCTGGGAGACGTTATCATTTGCTCCGTGAAGAGCGTGATTCCCGGAAGTGAAGTTAAGAAAAAGGCAGTGGTACGAGCGGTTATCGTTCGCGTTTCGCAGTCAGTGCGACGAGTCGACGGTAGCTATGTGCGGTTTGATTCGAACGCGGTTGTGTTGGTCGATAAAGACGACAATCCTCGCGGAACTCGGATTTTCGGTGCAGTTGCTCGGGAACTGAGAGAGAAGAGTTTTACCAAGATCGTATCGTTGGCTAGTGAGGTAGTTTAAATGTTGATCAAAACAGACGATATGGTTGAAGTGATTTCCGGCAAAGACAAAGGTCAACGCGGGAAAGTTTTGAAGGTCGATCGCAACAAGGGTTTGGTCGTTGTTGAAGGCTTGAATCGTGTTTACAAGCACGTGAAGCGTTCCCAACGAAATCCGCAAGGCGGCCGATTGTCCAAAGAGGCCTTCATCAATGTATCCAAGGTCATGTTGGTTTGCCCAAGCATGAATGTCCCAACTCGAATCGGGGTTCGGTACTTGCCTGACGGATCGAAAGAGCGATACAGCAAAATGAGTGGTCTGACGATCAGTGTTGTTGCACCAGCACGAGCAGCACACGCGGCCAAGAGTTAATCAA
>CAITIF010000404.1 GCA_903892365.1 uncultured Pirellula sp.
ACAAAAACCCGCATTCCCACCAAAACCAAAAACTGGTATAGCCAATAGTGGGCGGTGGCCGCACAACCGAAACCTGAATACTAAGTTACCAAGATGGCCTCCGATTTACCCCAGTTTTCCCCGTTAAGCCATGACGGTCGTAGTAAACGGGGTAAGCCGGGGAGGAAAATTCAGGATAGGGAAAGCCAAAAGCTGATACATACAACAGCAGAGGGCCCGGAGCTGGCTCTCACATGGGCCGCGAGATGGCTCTCGATTAGCTGAGGCCGGGGACAGTTATCCCTTCCAGGGAAGGATTCAAATCATGCGTTTTCAATTTAAATCAATGCTAGCCCTGTGCGCTGGCTTTTCACTTTCACTCTCTTCGGTAGCCTTCGCACAAGAAGAATCTAAGCTCACCGAACCAGTTTATCGTCTCAGCAAAAACGATGCTTCAGGTGTTGCACCTGCAGCCCACCCGCTCGATCCAGCTCTTGAGCTGGCTCGCACGAGCTTGGGACGGATTCGTACTGAAGTGCAAGACTACACAGCCACGATCGTTAAACGAGAACGAATTGGCGATACGCTCGGCGAATATGAATACATGTCCTGCAAAGTTCGCAACCGCAAAGTTGTGGATGGACAAATCGTTCAACCGTTCTCGGTCTATTTGACCTTCCTCAAGCCAGCAGCGATCAAAGGTCGCGAAGTGCTGTACGTAGAAAACCAACGTGATGGTAACTTGCTCGCCCACGAAGGAGGCCTCAAAGGTCGTTTCCTTCCATCGATCCCGCTGAGCCCAACCAGCAGCTTGGCGATGAGCGGTCAACGTTATCCATTGACCGATATCGGTGTTGAAAACTTGGTTGTCAAATTGATCGAGCGCGGCGAACGCGATCGCGGCAATGGACCTTGCGAAGTGAAGTTCCGCCAAAACGCGAAGATTGGCGAACGAGTTTGTACGGTTCTGGAAGTTCGACACAACGAAAAGAAGCCGCATTATGACTTCCATGTGGCCCAGATCTTCATCGACAACGAATTGCAAATGCCTATTCGTTATGCTGCCTACGATTGGCCTGCCGAGGAAGGTGCTCAACCCGAAGTCATCGAAGAATACACCTATCTCAACTTGAAACCGAACGTTGGCTTGACCGACAAAGACTTCGATCCAGAAAACGACTCTTACAACTTCTAGTTCGAAACAGCTCGCCCCTCATTCCATCACTGGAATCGGCGAAGGCTTCAAGCAGAGTAAAAAACAACGAGGACATGGTCGCAAGCCATGTCCTCGATTCGTTTTCAGAGTGCTCAGCAGCCAGAAGATATCAAGTCTTCATGGCAGCCCGCGATTTCGCGAACCCATAAGGCAAGAACAGCAAGATGGGTAGCCACGCAGCCCAAGCAGGTTCAAGCAGATAGCCCGTTTCACCTAACGTGCGAATCGCCATCGTAACACCCATAAAGATGGCCACGACGCCGAAACAAGCTCCAGCCACCCAAAACAAATGTCGATCAGGGCGAGTCAAAACCACGGGCAACCCCAATAGAATCAACGACATATCCAAAATGGGCTGCACAAATCGGCTATGCACCCGCACTTTGACGTCCGCTGAAAAATGAGAGTTCTGGCGATAAAGCCGATCGATCAATTCGGCCGTCGAACCATATTGCTTCCATGAATTGCCACCCCGCAAACTTTCAAAGTCCACATTGGTCGCCAAGAAACACTCACCCGGCTGCAACCAACTGTGTTGCTTCGCCGTCAACACCACCGCACGCTCTCCCAGCTTGAGATCATCATTATTGGGCAGTTGCAGCGGAGATTGTATCGATCGCAATCGATAACCAGCCGGATGCTCCTCGGTCGCTTTTTCATAAATAGCACTCACAGCCAATATCTGTCGTCCATCTCGCCATAGCTGCGGCGGTAAACGCAAGGAGATATCAACGACTTCGTTTTTGCTGGGTAATAGATGACGGCCACTGATACCAACGCCCGTCTCACGATCAAAGTCGGGCTTGAGTATGCGAGGCAATTGGGGATTGAGATCTTGCGGCTTGCGATCCAAGATATCTTGATACTTCGGAATGATCACCTCACGACTCACTGCCGCAATCGTAACCACGGCAATCGAGCCGGCAATCAGCGGTCGCACCACTCGACCTTTACTGATGCCCGCTGCCAATAAGGCTGTAAATTCGTTGGTTCTGTAAAGCCAAGCGACAACGAACAAAACCGACATCATCGACAACAAACCACACAGTCGCTCGAAGATGCTCAACAAAAAAGGACCATAATATTGCAACAATATGGTCGTGAGCTCTCCCTCGCGTTTCCCATACTCGATGAAATCATCCAAGTTCGAAAAAAGATTGATAATCACCAATAGCCCTGCCAAACTAGTGAAGCTCAAAAGCAACACGCGCATGTAAAGCCAGAGCAAGTAACGATCAATCATCGTTATAGAAAACACGACAACTCCTTTCCTCGGTACCTCAGGAGCGGTAAGCTGCTGCGGTTGGGGCAATGTAGATAAATGGGCTGGAAGAGGTCAAGGGAAAGATCTCGTTTTATGGATTCACCAGACTCGGAAACGCTATCAAATCGCCAGGAAACAGCACCCCGGTGTCTGTCGTTGGGCTCGCTCGTCACTGCAGAAACGGCGTTCCACGCTGTCTCTACGCTGGCGGACTCAACGTCGTGCGATTCCGCCGAGCCGTCGCAAATCGTTAGTCAACCTCGAGACCACTCCCCCAACCGCAGCTGGACCACTACTATCGGCCGCCTGCCGCATGACTTGATCGACCTACTGTTTCCACCAAGCTGCCTATGTTGCCAACGTCCCATTGATCACAGCCAATCGTTTTTGTGCGCCGAGTGCATTCCGACGTTATCGTTGATCGACCATGCCTGCCTGCGATGCGGTGCCCCTTTACCGAAAGTTGTGCCGGAAACGCACGGCTGTCTCCGCTGCCAAGGTCGCTCTTGGTCTTTCAAACGAGCTGTTGCGGTTGGTCCCTATTACGGCCAGCTGCAAAAGCTTGTGATCGCGATGAAAAAACTTCGGCATGAAGCGACCACACTTTATTTCGGTCGACTCTTGGCCGCTCGCCTGCTGGCGACCGGTGTCGCGTCTGAGCTCGACTTAATCATCCCCGTCCCATCGCATTGGTGGCGGCGTTTGATGCGTAAAGTTTCGACCGCCGAAGTCCTAGCCGAAGCGGTCTCACGGGAACTGCATATCCCCTGGTCTCAACAACTCGTCCGCCGTACGCGTTATACTCCCAAGCAAGGGATGATGCGAGCTGCCGAACGCAAAGCCAATGTGCAGGGGGCCTTTCTCGCCAAAATTCCGAGCCGTTGGCAGGGTGCTAGAATCCTGCTGATCGACGATGTGCTCACCAGTGGCTCCACGGCCAACGAAGTCTCACGTGCTCTGCTCCATGCCGGGGCGAAAGAAGTGGTTGTAGGTGCCATTGCCCGAGCCCTCGGTGATCAACGTTCGAATTTTGTCGAAGACCAAAAACAGCGCACAGCAAACTTGGTACATCCCGTTGCGAATTCAGTGAGAGATAGCGATCATGGGAAAAAATCGTGATCGAAAGTTAAAGCTCCCTACCAAAATTTGCCCCACCTGCCAGCGTCCATTTACTTGGCGCAAAAAATGGGAAAAAAACTGGGAAAGCGTCCTCTATTGCAGCCAAGCATGTCGCTCACCCAATCGTGTTCAGAAAAAATAAGGTAACTGCATGGCTTCACTGTACGTTATTCGCGGCAAAAACCAAGGACGACATTTCGTCCTGCGCAACGATGACATGACGCTCGGTCGCGATGCGGCGAATCCTATTCACGTACAGGATACCGAAGTCTCTCGCCGACACGCTGAAATACGCGAACTGCGTCCCAACGAGTATCAGCTCACCGATCTCGGTTCCTCCAACGGCACCTTCGTCAATGGAACCCGAGTCGAAACCACCAGCATTCGCTCCGGAGATCGTATTCAAGTTGGCAAAACGTTGATGATCTTTACAGGTGGCCCTGAACCTGTATCTCCATCGTCTAATCATGGCGTCGATATCATTCGCCAAGTCAAAAACGCTGAATTGTCGAGTATCCGCAGCAGCCTCACCTTTTCAGCCACACGCCCACCTGCAGATATCCGCGCGACCAGCTCCGATGACACCAAAACTCCACCCAATTCAAACCAATGGCAACTCCTCTATCAAGCTTCGCAAACGATCCGTCGCACTCTGGACGTTGATCAATTGCTCACTCAAATTCTGGAGTTAATCTTTAACTCGATTCAATGTGATCGCGGCTGCATCATGTTGCTCGATGAAGAATCGGAACAATTACAACCCGCTGCCCGCAAAAACCGCAAAGGAACCCGTTCCGCCGATCGCATCGAAATTAGTAAAACGATTTTGGATTATGTGATCGAACACCGAGAAGGTGTTTTAACCAGCAACGCTTGCGAAGACCAACGCTGGGATGCAGCAGCCAGTATCGTTCAAGCGGGCATTCGTGAAGCGTTGTGTGTTCCGATGCAAGGCCGCTATGGTCTGGTCGGTGCCATTTATGTCGACACCACTCGCTCAGCAGGCCAATACGTTGATTCGGGGCAAGCGCATTGTTTCACCGAAGAACATTTACAAATGATGATCATCATCGCCCAACAAGCGGCATTAGCGATCGAAGATACATCATACTATCGCGCTGTGGTTCAATCAGAACGCTTAGCAACGATGGGCCAAACCATCGCGACCCTTTCGCATCACATTAAAAATATTCTGCAAGGTATACGCGGTGGAAGTTATCTTGTCGAAGAAGGCTTGAAACAAAACTCTCTCGATGTCGTTCAACGCGGTTGGCGCATCGTGGAACGCAATCAAGAACGCATCTCAGCTCTGGTTATGGACATGCTCTCGTTCAGTAAAGAACGCCAACCAAGTCTGGAAGCTTGCGATATTCGCGAAACGATTCAAGATGTGATCGAACTGATACAAACTCGAGCCACGGAGCAGGGGATTCAATTGCAGTGGACGCCTCCCGCTGAATTTCCACGCGTTGCTTGCGATCCAGAAGGGATGCATCGAGCGATCTTGAATGTGGTGGGCAATGCGTTCGACGCGGTCGAAGGACGCGACGCCCCCGCAGTGAACGTGAGCTTGAGCCTTCGGCCTGACGAGCATGTCGCGATTACCGTTCGCGACAATGGAACTGGCATTGCCACCGACGATATTCGCAAGATCTTTTCCGTCTTCGAATCTCGCAAAGGAAATCGCGGCACAGGCTTGGGTTTACCGGTCAGCCAAAAGATTCTGCGTGAACATCGCGGCGATATCGAAGTGGAAAGTGAATTAGGCGTAGGAACCACCTTCACCTTGCATTGGCCATTGAAGAGTGGGGCAGAAC
>CAITIF010000405.1 GCA_903892365.1 uncultured Pirellula sp.
CACTCGCAATTGGTGTCAGTTCTTGCCGCTTTGAAACAATCGAATCCAAAGGAGTACGAATCCG
Organism: uncultured Pirellula sp.; assembly: GCA_903892365.1. Classification (GTDB taxonomy): domain Bacteria; phylum Planctomycetota; class Planctomycetia; order Pirellulales; family Pirellulaceae; genus JBKCUI01. The sequence goes on from CAITIF010000405.1 coordinate 65, forward strand.
CGATTGCAGACATCAATAAGTCGCTGCGTCGCCTGTTGCAATTGGAGAAAAGGAACAAAGCGCTCTACGAGGTCGATCTTGACGCATGGAAGACCCAATCGCGAATCGATCTGATGATGGCTCGAGCGATCGCGAAGGAACACAGTTTGGACGAAGCTGCCCTACGAAGCTTGGTCGCCCAACGAAGAGCTATTCAGGTAAAACGGCTGAAGATCGAACTGGAGCAGCTTGAAGATCGAAAAAAGCAACTCCAGGATTCACTCGTTCGGCTAGAAGATAACGAAAAGGAACGATTGGATCAGCAAGTGTTAGGAATGCTAAAAAGAATCGACACGAAGAAACCCAAAAAGAAAAACAACGACGGTACCAAAGTCGAAGGGGCATCCAAATGAGTATTCAGAAATATCACTTGAAATTACTCCGAATTAATTTTGTTGCTCGCTTTGCTGTTTTGATATGGGCGGTAGCCATCCTTGTTTTAGCATCGCCTTGCGCATTGTATGCTGATGAAATTCTTTTGCCTTTGAAGGATCGCTTTAGTGCGAATACCACGAGCGAACCTACAGGTAAAGAAGTACCAGATTTCCAGAAGCATGTTTCTCCATTGCTGGGCCGATTAGGATGTAACGGCCGAGCTTGTCATGGTTCGTTCCAAGGCCAAGGGGGATTCATGCTCTCTTTGTTTGGATACGATTTTGATATCGATTATAAGGCTCTATTGGACGAAAAACGTGTTGCTCCAGATGCTCCCTTGAGTAGTTTGATTCTGACTAAGCCGATCAGCGACGAAACGCACGAAGGTGGAAAGCGATTCGAACAGGGAGGATGGGAGTATCGAGTCCTGAAGGCGTGGATTGAGGCGGGAGCGCCCAAAAAGAGCAAGGGACAGTCGAAAGATTTGCAGCTCGAAAGACTTATTGTAACACCTACCGAACTAGTGTTCGATGTGCCGGGAAAGCAAGCACAGATCAACGCAATCGCCGTTTGGAACGATGGCACTCAAGAAGATGTAACCAACCTATGCCGGTTCTTTAGCAACGACAGCGAGATTGCCAAAGTCGATGAACAAGGTGTTATCACGGGCGGTGAGAAGGGGGACACTCATGTAGTCGTATCGTATGACAACGCTGTAGTTCCCGTGAACGTGCTTCGTCCTGCTGGGCCGCCAGGAATGCTTCAATCGTCAATTGCCAGCTCTTCCAACTTGGTGGACCGATTGGTTCTTACGAAGCTTGATAAGCTTGGAGTCCAACCTTCTGACATTGCATCGGACGAGGAGTTCTTTCGCCGCGTTTCGTTAGATGTTGCTGGAACGCTTCCGACATCGGTCAAGGTTAAAGAGTTTCTGGCCGATAGCGATCCTAATAAGCGACGCAACGTTGTAGAGCAACTGTTGAACTCGCCTGGTTACGCTGCTCTTTGGGCAACGTTTTTGTGCGACATTACGGGAAACAACGAAGAGCAGCTCAATAACTTTTCTTACATCCGAGGTTCCCAGTCGCAGCATTGGTACCAATGGGTTTACGATCGAGTTGCCAGAAACGTTCCTTACGATCAAATTGTAGACGGAATTGTGACTGCGGTTTCGCGGGAGCCTAACGAATCCTATCGTTCGTACTGCGAAACGATGACAGCCATTGCGAACGACAAGTCCGGCAAACGTTTCGCGGAACGTTCCGACATGATGTACTATTGGGCTCGCAACAACCAGCAAAAAGCGGAGGACAGGGCGGTTGCTTTTGCCTACGCATTCTGTGGCGTTCGTATTCAATGCGCCCAATGCCACAAGCACCCTTTCGATCAATGGTCCAAGAAAGACTTAGATCAATTCGAACGTCTCTTTGATGGAATTGAAGCCAGGCAAAACCGAGTTTCACCTGATGCAAAGTCCGACTTCGACGCGATCGTGAAGGATCTTGGTTTTGGAAAGGATGCTTCGGGCAACAAGCTCGCGAAAGCCATTCAAGATAAGTTCAAAGGAAACTACGATCAAACACTCCCTTTCCCTGAAGTTTACATCGCGGCCAAGAAACCCAAGTCGAACGAAGGCAAAAAAGGGAATAAGGGCAAAGGAGGTAAAGAGCAAGCTGCTACGCCAATTCCAACAGCTCGTTTGCTTGGTAGCGATTTCGTCGATTTGTCGACAGTTGCGGACCCTCGGGAAACGTTGATGGCTTGGCTTCGCGAAAGGGACAACCCCTATTTTGCGAAGGCGATGGTGAACCGAGTATGGGCGCATTACTTCCAGGTTGGGATCGTCAATCCTCCAGACGATCTTAATTTAGCAAACGCTCCTAGCAATGCCGCTTTGCTGGATGCACTAGCGCAAGGATTTATCGAAAGTGGTTTCGATCTCAAATGGCTCCACCGAACCATTGTGAATACAGATACCTACCAGCGGACATGGCGAACCAATGCAACAAACGATCAAGATAGACGCAACTTTTCGCACGCTCTTTTGAGGCGTCTTCCTGCTGAAACCGCGTACGATGCAATCAAGATCGCAGTCTCCAACGAGGTTACCGCGACATCCATGTGCAATCTGGAAATTGAAAGAGCGATGACGATGGCGGGCGCCAGTGTCAGGAATCGCGGCAAAGGAGACCAGTATGCGTTATCTGTCTTTGGACGTTCGGTTCGGGAGAGCAACTGCGACTGCGATCGCTCCAGTGACCCGAGTCTCCTACAGACAGTTTTCTTGAGAAATGACGTGGATGTTCTCAAGGCAATGAGCGATCCAAAAACCAGTTGGTTGGCTCAAGTCGCTCGCGAACATCAATGGCCCTCGTTACAAACCGAGCCCAATCGTCGCGACAAACAAGAGGATCCAAAAACGATGATGTCGAGCGCCGCTGATCCTGATCAAAAAATTGCCGACGATCTCGATCGCGAGATTCGGTCCTTGAAAGTTAGGATCGATCGTCAAAGCAAAAACGACCCGGATGGAAAGCGGCTGGCGGATTTAAAGTCGCAGTTGGCCAATCGTGAGGCGAAGCTTGCGGCCCAAATGGAGAAGCTTGCGAAGTCTGCTGAACTTGAAGATGAACAAAAAGGGGCTATGGCTGATGCTGGTTCTGCAGCAAACCTAGTGCAAGCCGAACAAGAAACGATGCGGTCGCTGATTGAAGAAGCTTATCTTCGATCGCTTTCAAGAAGACCTTCTGAGTTCGAATTGGCGAGATCACAAACGGCCATCGCTCAAGCCGAGAATCCAACTCGCGGTCTGAGCGATCTACTATGGGCTTTAATCAACTCCAAAGAATTTATTCTGAATCATTAGCCGTCTAACACCATGCTAACCATGGAAAGAAATGAACATGAAACGTAATCAATACTGTGATGGGATTCGGCGTCGCGATTTCATGCGTGTTGGCGGTGTTGCCGTCGGCGGGCTTTCGGGCTGCGGGTTCAGTCTTGCGAGTTACTTGCAGTTAGCAGCGGCTGGGCAAGTTCAGGACGGGTATGCAACCTCGGGAATTTTTATTGACCTGAGCGGAGGGCCGTCGCATCTGGACACGTTTGATCCGAAGCCTGATGCTCCCGATGGGATTCGTGGTGATTTTAAAACGATTGAGACGTGTGTTCCTGGCGTTCGTGTTTCAGAGCACTTGCCAAAGCTTGCTTCTCATTTTGATAAATATGCCATCGTTCGAGGTGTTTCGCATACTTTGGCCGCGCATCGATTAGGAAGCGAGTACATCAACACCGGCAGCCGACCGTTGGCTTCGCTAGAGTATCCAGGTTACGGTGCAGTCGTTTGTAAAGAGCGACCTGTTGCTAATGATATCCCGCCGTTTGTTGCTATTCCCAATGGAGGGCAACGCGCTGGTTTCTTGGGGATTCAGTATGCGCCCATGAACACATCGGACACGCCAAAACAAGGGAAGCCTTTTAATGTCCGAGGTATCTCTTTAGGAACGGGCATCACCGTTGAGCAATTGGATCGACGGCAGAACTTGCTACGTGATTTGGACACCACTTTTTCGTCGCTGGAAGGGCGGGATCAACTTCTCACCGGGTTGGACAAGTTTGGTGACAAGGCATTTTCGATGTTGACCAGCGAACGCGCACGAATCGCATTTGATATCTCGAAAGAGTCGCCCACGTTTGCAGCTCAGTTTGGTCCCGATCCATTTGAACAAAGCTGCCTCTTGGCCGTTCGACTGATTGAATCCGGGGTGCGATTTGTTTCATTGTCCTTAGGTGGCTGGGATAATCATACGGATATCTTTAATGCGTTGAGCAAGAAGCTATTGCCGAAGCTGGATGGTGGACTTTCCTCTTTGTTTGTCGGATTGCAGCAGAAGGGTTTACTCAGTTCGACTGCGATAATGGTGTCGGGCGAATTCGGGCGGACCCCTAAGATCAACACGCGAGCCGCTCTTGGGGGACGCGACCATTATCCACGCTGTATGTTCATGTTGATGGCGGGTGGTCGCGTGCAAGGTGGGCAAGTGATCGGAGCAAGCGATGAAACGGCTTCTGGTCCGGCCAATGATTCAATCAGCCCAGACGATGTCGCGGCGTCGTTTTATCACAATCTAGGTATCGATCACAAACAAGAGTTCCATACCGAAACCGGCCGTCCGATCACGCTTGTTCGCGACGGCGACGTGGTGAATCAGCTCTTTTCGTAAGTCAAATCGTCGTATTTCAAGAAAGTATCTTTGGCGGGCTCAGTGTGCGTTGCATGGCTTAGCAGCGAATGGTCCGATCGGCTACAATCGGCCGAGTTGGTTTGGCCGTTTCGAACTTGAACCCGAAGAGGACACCTTGATTAATCGACGAAAATTTATGCAGGGGGCAGCGACGGCCTCGATTGCGATTGGGTTCTGTCATGACGACAGCATGCCCCAGCTTTATGGTCGCCCAGCTCAACCTGAACCAGTTCAACCCGAACCAACCATCCAAGCTTGGGTCAACGCAACACTGTTGCCTGTCGATCTGCCGCAGGTACGCGATGGGGTGTTGGTCACTTCTGGCGGGAAGATTATCGCGGTGGGGTCAAAAGCCGACGTCAAAATTCCAGCGGGCGCGGCAGTCGTCGATGCCAAGGGGAAGTGGATCATGCCAGGCTTGGTTTGCACCCATAGCCATATCGGTGGTTTCGGAGCCGCGGATTCCAGTGGTCCCATTCAGCCTGGCGTTCGCATTCTCGATTCATTGAACGTGCGGGACGCTGGGTTCCGTAGAGCGTTGGCTGGCGGTTTAACGACATTGAATGTGATGCCAGGTTCTGGGCATTTGATCAGCGGGCAAACGGTCTACTGCAAGCTTCGGTACCATGGATCCTCACCGAGCGTGGTGGATGATATCTTGATCCGCGATAAGGATGGCAAGTCACTGGGGGGACTCAAGATGGCCAATGGAACCAATTCGCAGGGGGATGCGCCCTTTCCGGGGACACGTGGCAAGTCAGCGTACTTGGTTCGAGAGCAGTACATTAAGGCTCGAGAATACCATGCCAAGGTTGTGGCTGCCGGTGGGGACGAGTCCAAGCTGCCGCCTCGCGATTTGAACTTGGAATGTTTGGTGGAAGCCATGCAAGGCAAACGCATTGTGCATCATCACACTCATCGTCATGACGACATTATCACTGTGATTCGGTTGTCGCAAGAGTTTGGGTTTCAAACAGTGTTGCACCATGTGAGCGATGGCTGGAAGGTTGCCAAAGAGATTGCAGCCGCAAAGCTTCCCTGTTCCATCATTGTGTTAGATTCGCCTGGCGGAAAGCTCGAAGCGAAAGATCTCTTGTTCAAAAATGGTAAAGTGCTTGACGAAGCAGGTGTACGGGTAGCATTCCACACGGACGATTGGATCACTGATTCAAGGCTGTTCATGCGATCCGCTGCATTGGCTGTGCGGGCAGGCATGAATCGCGCCAAAGCGATTGACGGGTTGACGCTGGCCGGGGCGGAAATGCTAGGGCTGGGAGATCGAATTGGTTCGTTGACCGTGGGTAAGGATGCTGATTTTGCAATCCTGAGTGGTGATCCGTTGAGCGTCTATACTCGAGTCTTAGAAACGTGGGTCGAGGGGAAGAAGGCCTTCGATCTAAGCGTTCCAGAAGATCAGCTATATGCGGAAGGGGGCGTCAATGCAGGGAGCGATTTGGATCCATTCTTGTGCTGCTATGCTCCTGCATGGCAAGGAGGTGCCAAGTGAGATTCCATCTTAAAACATCCCGCTTTTCTCTACTTTTTGTGCTTACCTGCTTTCTTCCATCGACATTGGTGTCTGCAACGGAACCAG
>CAITIF010000406.1 GCA_903892365.1 uncultured Pirellula sp.
ATTATCTTGCGACGGGTTGGCGGGAAGGACTCGATCCGCATCCAACGTTTTCCACGCGTGGTTACCTGCACGACAATTGGGATGTTGCCGCGGATGGTATTGATCCGCTCACTCACTTTGTGCATCACGGGCTGAGTGAGGGGCGCGCCCTTGTAGATCCGGTGGCGTTCGCAAAGCCTGGGTATCGGACTCCCGATTCGCCGTGGGCTGCTGACATCCGTGAATCTCTCACGTTGTATCTCCGGCATTTGGGGATTGAGTTCGACAGCAGCAAACTCAGCGTTCAGGGCGAGACGTTCGTTCTCGATGCGGACTTCGAGTGGTTCGACGCAGACTTTTATCTCGGTCTTTACGACGATGTGGCCGAAGCATCGGTGCCCGCATTTGCGCATTTCGTCTTCGCAGGGCACCGGGAGGGCCGCTTTCCAAACGCATCAATCGGGGCGGAACTCGCTCTTCGAACCGACACTGAGCGTGTCTTACTTGCTCGGTCATGGTCGGAGCACTCGTACGACGAGGTGCCCGATAGTGGCGAAGATGTGCGGACAGGCGCTTCAATCGTCTCGGAACTCATTGATCGCCAACTTGTCAATGGCTCAAAAGTCATCGTCGCCTTCGCCCATGATGACTATGTCGAACACGTCGGCGGCATCCAGATCGTTAGTGCCCAAGAAGAAGTGATGTTCCGAGATCTGGGCGACTCCTACATCTCAATCTTTCCGAATCGACCATTACTCGCGTTGAGTTCGACGCCTGTGGACGATTTTCTCGTTCGGTGTCGAGTGGATGGAGCCCTGATCGATGGAACGTTTCCATTGGTTGGTTTTACTCAAGCACTTTCGGGGCATTTCTCCGGACGAGATGTCGTGGTTGTACTGCATTCGATGTTTGGCCATTCACCGGAAGCGATTCAGTCGGCGATGCGAGACCTTCAACCATCAACTGCGTGTTGGTGGGTCCACGACTATTCGGCGCATTGTCAGAACTATCGACTCACTCGAAACGGCGTGAATTGGTGCGGTGATCCGGCACCTGGAAGTCAGTCATGTCAGCTCTGCACCTTCGGTCCCGTCCGCGGTCAGCACCTTGCACGCGTTCAGGCGCTCATCGACAGTCACGACTGGATTTTTGCGGCGCCTTCGGAGGTGGCAGCCGACCAATCGGTGGCAGGTAACACGCCGCTTCCTCGACGTCCGATAGTCGTTCCTCATGGACTCATTCGGCGAGATGGTTCGACCCGAGAGCCCTGTAGCGAGAGCAACAAGGTTCGCATCGCATTTGTTGGACACCCGGCAACGATTAAGGGCTGGAACCGATTTATCGCCCTTGTTTCCGATGTGGGCGTTCATGCCGAACTTTTTGAATTCTTTCACTTTGGTGTGGAAGATCGATCGGTTCCCGAGGTGACGTTTGTCGAGGTTCGACCACTCCCTGGTGGTCGATCTGTTGCCACTCAGTCACTGGTGGAGCATCGGATCGATGCAGTGATGAACTTCGTTGACGGGAAAGAAACCTTCAACTTCGTATCCTTCGAAGCAATGGCTGCTGGTTGCTGCATCGTCACATCGCCTCGATCAGGGAATGTGCTTGTAGCTGCCGAGAACGAAGGTTTGCTCATCGAACTTGAAGATGACCCAGTCGCTTTCGATTACATAGCTTTGGGTGATGAGATCAGAGCAAAGCGCAGAAGCGATCTTGGTGAATTTCACATCAGCGGTTTAACTCCCGCGTTGTTACTGAGGGTGATCCAATGACGCTCGAAATTTTCACGTCTGCAAATCTGGCATATATCCCACAAGCTTCAGTCCTAGCTGAATCGGTTAAACGTCATGCGCCCGATGCGCGGTTCACACTCATCCTCGTGGATGCACTCCCGGAACCGGATTCCTCGCACGGACTTCGCTTGAGCAGTGGTTTATTTGACGATGTCGTCACTGCAGAAGACCTACTGGGTAGCGACCATGAGTCGTGGATGTTCGGTTACGACGTGGTGGAAGCGTGTACAGCGGTAAAGGGCAGCGCTCTTGTTCGATTACTGGACCGTGGGAATCCTGTTCTGTACCTCGATCCCGATACGGCGCTGTTTGGTTCCTTGGCCGGAGTTCGAGAAGCGCTCGACGGTTGCTCAGTGCTACTGACACCGCACCAACTTGAACCAGTGACTCCTGATAGTCCTGCAGTAGAGGAAGAAATCTGCACACTCGCGCATGGGATCTACAACTTCGGAATGTTTGGGGTGAATCCGAGCGAGGAAGGTCGCCAATTCGCCGAGTGGTGGTCGAGTCGGCTCGACGAACTTTGCGTCGACGACATTGGACGGGGTCTCTTCGTAGATCAACGCTGGGGAGACCTTGTTCCGTCGTTCTTCCCAAATTTTTCGATCCTCCGGCATGCAGGGGTCAACGTCGCGTCCTGGAATCTTCACCAGCGGCATCTTTCGGTCGACGACCGAGGTGACTACTGGGTGAATGGCGATCCACTTGTGATGTACCACTTCACCAAGGGGCTTGGAATCGGCTACGAAGTTTCGAAAATGAAGATGATGCAGAACCCGCTGGTGGCGGACCTCTGGCGCTGGTATCTCGAACGGCTTGAATTCGTTTCGTCAGAATTGGGTCCCACGAAGTGGTCATACGGTTTCTATCGGGACGGGACCCCGATCCCGAAGTCAGATCGCGAGCTCTATCGGGCGGATGTTCCGGGCGATCGGATACGTGATCCTTTCTCAGGAACACCGAGATTGCGTGGGAAGGTTTCCTGATGACGCACTTTCGTTCATTCCTTCCGAGTGAAGAGTTGCGCAATCTTCGAACTGGTGACATTTCGATGGATCGGACTGCGATAGTCGGAGCGGACCACATGTTGTTCCTCTACGGGGGCACGAATGATCACTTTCAGGCGTATTCAAGGATTAGTGAGCAGACCTCGATTGCGAATGGTCACGGATGGGCAAATCTGACAGCCCAGCGTCACGAGCGTCTTTCGGCCTCAACCCAAATGCTTTCGCTCTTCGTTCCCAACAAAGCGACATGCTTGCCCGATCTCTATCCGCTTCCACTTGACCACGTTCCAACTCCGGGCTTGGGCGAGATGCGTAGGCTCCTGAAAGAAGACACTGGAGTCATGTTCTGCGATGACCTGATTGAGGCTTCGCTTCCTGCGAACCGGTACGACAGCAGTCCATGGGAGCTCACAGATTCCCACTGGAGCGACTACGGGTCATTGCTGGTTGCAAACTCAATCCTTCAACGCCTTGCTGTTGCTCCGATCGAAAGTCATTGGGTCGAATGTGAGCCGCAATTCAGTGCGGGGGATCTTGGATCTCGTTTCGGTGAAAAGGTCGGGGTCCAAGTTATTCGGGAGGTTGCCTGCGACCTCCCGACTCCACTGTGTGTTTTTGATTCGGGCGGCGGTTCGCTTGATGGAGCATCGATGGGCCGAAGAGTTGAATGGGAGTGCGCGGATGCGCCAATCGGCGCCTCGATTCTTGTCGTCGGTAATTCGTTCGCGGGATCGGGTCTCCTACGAAATCATCTGGTGCACTGGTTCTCTCGTGTGTTCCGAAGGACGGTCTTTTTGCACGCAGCTTCGGTGCCAACCGACGTACTGGAGGCCTATCGTCCCGACATCGTTCTGTTCCAGGGCCTCGAGCGATTTATGAGACTCGTGCCTGTCGACGAGTACACGGCGCGACAATGTGAAGCGGTCTACGAGGTTCGTGCATGAGCGAGACTCAAGAGCGGCGATTCTTTGTTCATATCGGCATGCCAAAGACCGGATCAACTTCGATCCAGATCTATTTCGACCAACATCGAGATGAACTGACTCGTCGGGATATCGCGTCTGTTCCGCAAGGCATGCTACGGATGTCAGAAATTCTCGCCAACGAGTTGATGAGGCTTGATGGACGAGGCTTCGATCAATCGGTATTCCCTGAGGCATGGGCGCTGGAGGATTTGTTGCCGAAGTGGGCGGGGCACCGAGATTGCCTCCTTTCCTCTGAAATGCTTTGGTCAGCAGGACCAAAGGCGGTTGATGTTCTTGTGGATCTGGCCACTGAAAATGATTCGTCCGTTGAGTTGCTGGCGTTTTTTCGCAGTCTTGATTCGTGGATGTGGTCGTGGTGGGCGCAGGAGACCAAAGCAGGTTGGATCGACTGGTGTGACTTTCTGGAATTGGTTATCGGGGAACGGCGCGGCTATCTCTCTGAGGTCTTCGGATCTTGGGTGCGAGCAGACGCCGAAGTTGCGATTCGCGTGCGCGCGTTTGAAGGCCCCGATCTGATTCAGCGATTTGCGAAAGAAGTTGGTATCGAGGACTTGGAGATCTCAACGAGTTTCCGGTCCTTGAATGTTTCGGAACCACGACTCGAGGTAGTTCGACGAGCAGCGCTCGTGAAAATGATTTGGAACGAGGTTGTCAACCAAATGGCTTTCAAATCATTCCCGCTCGACTACGCGGCCGGCTCTCGTTTGGTTCTGGAAACTACAGAGAACCGTCAAGTTGGTTATGAGTCGGCGCAAGAGCATTTACGAGTCTTTCCGAATCCTGAGACTGATCCGACGTTCGGGAGAGATTCCCTCCCGTTGCTCGCTGACTTTGTCGAGGGTTGGTGTTCCGATGCCCGCGAGTTTCTCGGGCACCATCGGGCCTGGTTTGATGCAGAGTCGATCGACTACCTCGAAGGCATGATGGCGCAAAGCTTGACGCTCGGACAGAAGTTGCGATCGATGAGTGATCCTGAGCTTGTGAGCAGGTTCCCTCAACGTGGCTTTGCTGATCGACTTCCGACATCAGCGCATGAAGTGGCGCTTGCCCGTGGAATCGCTACAGCAGTCGTTTCTGCTCTCGGATATGTCGACCAAATGCGATCGAGTTCTGCCCTCGAGTCATGACGTCTTTGGGCTAAGGCCGATACGATCACCATGTGCTTGGTCAACGCATCGACAGAGTCCGATCAGCGATGGCTGATCAGGGAATCGACGTCTGCTTGCTTTCTGTCGGTCCCGACTTGCCGTGGCTTACGGGCTACGAAGCAATGCCGCTCGAACGGCTCACAATGCTTGTCGTTACAGCTTAGTCGGACGCGACTTTGGTGGTACCGGCTCTGGAAGTCGCACGCGTGGTGCCCCGAGACGAACTCTTTTCGATTCGCCCATGGGC
>CAITIF010000407.1 GCA_903892365.1 uncultured Pirellula sp.
AACAAATCCGAATACGCAAGCAAGACAAAACAGGCAAGATAGGCGGTTCGGTCCCATGCGACCCTGACGACTAGGGAATGTATTTCCGTGATACCTGATGTACTGCGCTCGATTGTGATTTGTTGATAAGGCTTAGCTTCACCAATGCAGCGATTATACCGAAAGGTCCGATACGCTTCATTGTGCCACTTGAGCCCGAAAGGCGCAATGTGACGCCATTGCTTGCTATTCCGATTGAATTGCTTGCAATGTCACATGAGACTGCTTCGCCAGACGCCTAGCAAGTCTCCCGAACTGACACTCAAGGTAAGTTGCGAACGGGACTGGTCATGATTCAACGCAAATCGCTTCGAAAATGGATTGCTGCTGGATGTATTGCAAGCACGCTTTTTGCTGGCTGTAAACAAACGGGACGCTTTCAAGCATGGCGGGATTCGTCTGACGTCTCGTACTTTCAAAATTTCGTAACTCAAATCGAATACCCAGATGTCAATGCACCGCTGGACGCCACCGCTCTGCAAACGACCATGCCGCATGCCTTGCAGAACCCCAGCGAGCTTCCGACGTTTGACTTAACGCTGCAAGAAGCGATCCAGATGGCACTCCAAAGCAGCGATGTGTTAAGAACGTTAGGAGGAAGCGTTGTCTCCGCACCTCAGGGACAAGAAACTCAATACAACCCCGCTTTAACCGATCTCAATCCGCTGGGCGGAACTCAGGCCGCTTTAGCCGCCTTCGACGCGCAAGTGACTTCGCAATTGTTTTGGGCCAAAAACGACCGGCCTGTGAACGTGCGTGCAGCCCCCGGATTCGAAGACCTGTTCGTCGCATCCAGCCGGCAAACTCAGGCCGTTTATACGAATCAAATTTCCAAACGGACAGCAACGGGAGCTTCCTATGCATTGCGGGCCAATACCATCTACGACCGCAACAACAATCCGACCCGGAACTTCCAAAGTGACTTCACGGGCTTTCTAGAAGCAGAATACCGCCAACCGTTGATGCAGGGTGCGGGAACAACCATCAACCGCATTGCAGGTCCCAATGCTGCCATCGGCCAATACAACGGTATCTTGATCGCTAGAATCAATACAGATATCTCGCTAGCGGACTTTGAAGCTGGTGTTCTTCGCCTGATCAGCGATGTCGAGGGAGCGTACTGGGAGCTGTACTTTTCTTACCGAACCTTGGAAGCTCAAGTTGCAGGTCGCCAAAGCTCACTGGAAACATGGCAGCGGCTGGATAAGCTTCGAAGCGTTGGAATGCGAGGTGGCGAGGCAGCTCCGGAAGCTCAAGCTCGCTCCAACTACTTTGCTTTCGAGTCCCAGGTTAACGAAGCCTTGGCGGGCGCTCAGGGTCTCTACAACACCGAACAACGCCTTCGTTACATCATGGGCCTACAAGCAACCGACGGTCGGCTCATTCGCCCATCGGATGAACCGATCCAGGCGGAGGTGGCTTTCGATTGGGACGCATGTCTAGGTGACGCCTTGACTCGAAGGGTTGAAATTCGACGCCAGGAATGGAGCATTAAGCGTCGCGAACTCGAATTGATCGCCTCGCGACTGAATCGAAGGCCAAGACTGGACGTTCTAACTCAGTACCGTTGGAGAGGACTGGGTGACCATCTCGTGGGCAGCAGAAACTCTACCAACCAATTGGAAAGCCTCTTCCAAAGCGTAACCGAAGGGAACTATCAAGAATGGCAAGCAGGCTTTGAGTGGAATTACAACATTGGCCTCCGACAAGCTTCTGCCGCTGTACGCCATGCACAGCTCAGCTTAGCGAGGGAAATGACCCTTCTCAAAGAGCAACAGCTCCGAATATCGCACGACTTGAGCAATGCTTCTAGGCAGATTTCTCTAAGCTACGCACAACTGCAAACCAACTACAACCGAGTGGAAGCAGACTCGCGTCGTATCGAAGCGTTGTCGGAACGAAAAGAAAAAGGCTTGGACGACGTTACATTCCTGCTTCAAGCACAACAGCAACTGGCTACTAGCACGAGCGCGTTCTATCGCTCGCTGGTAGACTACAACCTTGCTATTCGTGACTTCCATCGCGAGAAAGGCTCGCTGCTCGGGTACAATCAAGTCAACCTATCCGAAGAAGCCCTAGACGGTGCCATGATTCAGGCTGCCTACCAACGCGGAAGACACTTCACGCCAAGGGACAACCCCGAAAGCGTCAAAGTGAACGACCGAATCAGCGCTGGCCCAATGGACCCCAGTCTGGTCGGTAGCCCCGCCGGGCAAGTGTTCGATCCAACCGCTCAAGTGCCAATCGCACCTGAATCGGTGATCAACGAACTGTCTGGAACAACGACGGATCTGTAGACTGGGAACGGGTTTTCAAGCCGAGCGTTGCCTACCAAGGGAGGTTGCCTACCAGGGATTTCTCGCGACTCGCGAGCGCAGACCGTTGGCCTCGGCATCGTCCAGGAATAACTCGGTCTTTGGATCGAGTCGAAGGGTTCGCTGGAGAATCCAAGCGAGTGCGGCGGCGTGGCAAGCAATGTGAGACCGCTTCATGACCTGAGCGTTCGCAACCGTTGGTTTGCGAGTCTTGACGCAATCAAAGAAATCTCTGGCGTGGGCCGATACATCAAGCCCTACAACCTTTTTGCCTTTGATCGTCAGCTCTTTCTGTAGCGCTTCGTCCGATGCCTGAATGTCACCGCTATCCCCGGTCTCTATCTTGCCAGCATCTCCTTCGAAGCGAACCGGGCAAGTTCCCATGGTCTGAATCCAACCGGGCCTATCGCCAAAGGGTGTATCGAGAAAATCAAGGATCGCACGTACACCGTTTGCATAGGTGCAAACGATTCCCTTCGGAAAGGGTTCGTACGATATGGGAAGCGCATCGTCGGAATTGTTCGCCCACTGGCATAGGTCCAACGTATGAGCGCCCCAGTCCAACAGCTTCGCCCCCGAGTCAAAATCCCACTGCCCACGCCACCGGCCCGAGACATACTGGCTATTGTAAGGACGCCAAGGGGCAGGCCCCAGCCAGAGATTCCAATCGACAATCTCCGGGGAAGGTGTTGGTTCCGAAGGCAACCAGGCCGATTCGATGGAAGGGGTGTAGACCGATGCGTACAACGTATGCAGTTTACCCAGTCGGCCGGACTGTGCTACCTGAACCGCTTGGACAAAGTTAGGTACGCTTCGACGTTGCGTTCCTGCTTGAAAGACACGCCCCGTTTTTGCAAACGTCGTTGCAATTGCTTGACAATACTCAATCGTCAGCCCGCACGGCTTTTCACAATAAACGTCTTTGCCAGCTTCGGCAGCCATGATCGATGCAGACGCATGCCAGCGATCCCCCGTTGCGATCAGACACGTATCAATATCCTTACGGCCCAAAATCTCCCGAAAGTCGCGGACGGTTTTGCAGTCTTGATTGTTATAGTGGTCGTCCACTAGCTTTTTGCCAGATTGACGTCTCGACTCTTGAACATCGGCGATGGCAACACATTGAACATCTGGCAACTTGAGCATTGCTTGCAAGTCATACGTACAACGCGGGCCAATCCCAATCACTCCCAATGTGATGCGCTCACTTGGAGCAGTCGCACCATCGCGGCCAAGCGCGCTCGAGGGCACAATGGTTGGCGCCGCATACAAAGCACTCAACGCCACAGATTGTTTCAAAAACGAACGCCGCGATCGACCTTGCTGGAAGATTTTCATTGGGATACTTTACCAAGAGAGGATGAAAGGGAGACTAGCCTACATGCAGCTGCCCGTGATTTCGAAGCCTAGGTCTTGAATCATTTCATAGTCTTCTTGCGGAGGCTGGCCTTCGGTCGTCAGGTAATCACCCACGAAGATGCTGTTGGCAATGTAAAGCCCGAAGGGTTGCATGGAACGCAAATGACGCTCGCGCCCTCCTGCAATCCTCAACTCGCTTCGAGGGTTCACAAAGCGGAACATGCACAATGCTCGAAGACAATCTCGAGGATTCAGATACTCTTTTCGTTCCAGCGGAGTCCCGTCAATCGAATGAAGGAAGTTGAGCGGAATGGACTCTACGGACAGATCGTGCAGCTCGAATGCCATGGCAACAATGTCCTCAGGTTTCTCACCCATACCGACGATCCCGCCGCTGCACAATTCCATGCCTGCCGATCGAACGTTCTTTAATGTCTGCACTCGATCTTCGAAAGTATGCGTGGTGCAAATCTCTGGGTAGTACTCTCGGCTGGTGTTGAGATTGTGGTTCACTTTGTCGACTCCCGCCGCTTTCAGACGCTGAGCTTGTTGCTCATCCAACAGGCCAAGGCACGCGCAAATGTTCAGGCCATATTGCTCTTTGATTTGCGGAACGATCGTCTCCACCGCTTTCATTTCGCGTTCATTCGGAGCCCGACCACTGATCACAATACAGTAGGTCTTGCTCTTGCGTTCTGCTGCCAAACGGGCGCCGTCCAATAACTTATCGCGACTCAGAATGTTGTACTTCGGGATGGGAGCATCCGAAATCTTCGATTGACTGCAGTAGTTGCAATCCTCGGGGCACAGTCCGCTCTTTGCATTCATCAGAAAATACAGCTGAACCGTCTTTGCGAAAAACCGGTGCCGTATTCGATACGCACTCGAAATCAGATCCAACAATTCGTCGTCCGTTGATTTCAAAATCGACACCGCTTGGTCGCGACTGCAGGGGTTTCCATCCAGGACGGATGTCGCTAGAGCCTGCCAAACGGAATCGGCGCGAGAATCAAGGGAAGTTTCGAGTGCAGTAGAAAGCATAATGGCGGATCAAAAGAGGAGAGAATTGGTTTGTACTGGGTGTCTCGATTGTACGTTGAAAACCCATTCTGCCAAAGGGTTTGTGCCTCACCGAATAATCGTTACCGCCCGCAGTCCGAAGAAAACAGCATATTTGACAGCATTCTCGGGACGATAGACTCAAAACGCTTCCGTTCTCAGGCTGTTGCAAACTCCTGCGCCGTCTGCTCCTCCGACCCCTTTCGTTACCAAAGAGACTTCATGGCACATTCCAGTCCATACCTAGACGATGTGGAGGATCCACAGGACGAAGATCTCAAACTGATCTCGCGTCGAAAAAGTCCCAAGGATGGTGCCCAGCCGCAATCTCCTCTCGAGACCTATTTGCGGGAAATCAATGAAACCAAACTTTTGACGGCAGAAGACGAGCAGATGCTGGCTCGCCAAATCGCAGTCGGAGACGTGCAAGCACGAGACCGCATGGTGCGTGCGAATTTACGGTTGGTAGTGAATATCGCACGCAGTTACGTGAGCAAAGGGCTTGCCTTGCAAGACCTGATCGAAGAGGGGAATTTAGGGCTGCTGCGTGCCGTGGAAGGATTCGATCCCGACATGGGGACCCGATTTAGCACGTACGCGAGCTATTGGATCAAGCAATCGATCAAACGCGCCTTGATCAATTCGTCCAAAACCATTCGCATCCCAGCATACATGGTGGAACTGCTCAGCAAATGGAGACGCGCGACCGCTAGGCTAAGCGACGAACTGGGACGAATGCCAACTCAGGAAGAAATCGCGAGAATTCTGGGCCTTCCCAAAAAGAAGCTCCCGATCATCAAAAAGGCCATCCAAGTCTACAACGCGACCCCTCAAAGTG
>CAITIF010000408.1 GCA_903892365.1 uncultured Pirellula sp.
CGGTTACCAAGTGCCCGTGACTATCCCGATCGATCGCAAGCACTCCATCACGATGCGCGACCCATGTTTCTTTTGTTTCAAAGCTGTGCATGTCCCATACTCGAACCGTTCCATCCAAGCTCGCCGAAGCAAGTTGGTTACCATCCGGAGCCCAAGTCAGGCCGGTAACACCACCTGAATGCCCACGAAGCGTCGCAAACTCGGCACCTGTTTCCGATTCCCAAATCTGGATTCCCCCGAAGCGATCCCCCGTCGCCAGCAGCAGACTATCGGGACTGTAGGAAACCGAAAGAACCCAATCTGTATGCTTCTTTTGGGTATGAAGAAGCTGGTTGGAATCAACATCAAAAGTCTTGACCGTCTTTAGCGGTGTTCCGATTGCCAGCCGTTTCCCATCGCTTGATAGATCCATCGCAAGGATCGTATCTTGCTCGCTGCCGACAGAGGACATCCATTCCTTCTTTTCCCAATCCCATCTGCGTATTTCCCCTGACTCGCCAGGGACACCCGCGGCGACCCAAAGCACCTTTCCATCGTTTGAGAACTTTAAGACGGTAACATCAAGGTTCGCAAGCTCCAACGCATCCGGTAAGAATTCTCCAGTCTCTGCTTGAGCGAACGCAATTTGCCCAAACGTTCCAACGGCCAAAATCGATTGATTGGGGTGCATCGCAATCGCGCGAATTGGTGTCGGCTGCAACAGTGGCTTTAAAGTAGAATACGAGCGCGACGCATGAGCTGATTCTCGATCGGCAACCTTGGACTCACTCCCTTCGGACGCATTAGCGGCTACCTTTTCGGCCATCGCACTTCGGTCCGTTTCTTCTTGAACCACTTTCCCCGACTGCTTCGCTTCGTCCACCAATCCGGTATTGATCCAACGTTCGATCAGGTTCAGTTCTCGTTGAGGGATACGAGGCTTGTTGGGAGGCATTTTCGGGTTATCCAAATGAGCCGTCAACGTATACAGCGGGCTCTCACCCACCTTGCCTGGCACGACAACAAAACCAGAACTGGAACCCGCCAGCAATTTATCGAGCGAGGTCAGGACTAAATCGCCTCGCGGTTGGTCTTCGTTATGGCAACTGGCGCAATGCTTTCGAAAAACAGCCTGAACTGCATCAAAAGTCACCCGTTCTTGATCGCCAGATTCAGACGTGGACTCTGCCATACTTTGTGCATGAGCGAACACTGGCCAAGCCAATAGCAAAATCCCAAGTGCAGTGAGTCGAAGATGTTTGAACATAAATCGTGCTGTTGTTGATGCTTTCTCTGAGCCGCGGGCGCTAGCCGCGACACGTACTTTCTTTGTATGGAATCCGTATCGCGGCTAGCGCCTGCGGCTCAAGAAGCCTAGTGATTGAATACAAACTCGTTCGAGTTCAAAATGGCCCAAAACAAATCTTCCAGGCCCGTCTTTGGGTCAGGGTAAGTTGCCAACATCTCCGTAGCCGACTTTGTCTCTTGATCGTTTGGATGCCGGCCTAAACAACGGATGTACAGGCTCTTCATCACTTGCTGAGGTGACTTCCCTTCCGCGAGCAACTCAGCCACAACAGCACCTTCTGCCACCTTCCCTCCAGAGGTTTCCCCATTCAACAAATGCAAAGCTTGCGACAATGTCGGCGAAGTCTTCACCTCGCAAGTACAAGGCGTTGAGCGGTTGGATCGGCCGAACGTTGTCAAGAAATAGTTTGCCGCTGCCCCGTCTGCCACCTGGACTGCACGAGAACCCGCAGGCAAGCCCGGCAACCGATCGCTTGTCTGCGTGACCTGAGTGATACAATCGAGCAAGACTTCCGCACGCAATCGGCGAATCTTCTGATGCGAGAACTCACGTTCATCCCATCGATTCGATTCGTTGCGTCGTGTCGACGTCTGATACGTTCGCGAATTGCAGATCTCTCGAATCAAGCCCTTGATCTCAAATTGATGAACCACCAAACGATCTGCCAAGTGCTCTAGAAGCTGCGGGTTGGATGGCGGATTGCTGATTCGCATATCGTCCACAGGATCGACGATGCCAACGCCAAAAAAATGAGCCCAAATAATGTTGGATAGGTTCTTCGCAAAGGCTTCGTTCTTGTGTGAAGATAGCCACTCAGCAAGAACAGCACGATAATCTTGCCCTTGTTGAATGGGCGGCGTATCCTCACCCAAAAACTTAGGTGGAACGCTTCGGTTCCCAGTGGGATGAAGCATTTCTCCTTCGGCCGCATTGTAAATAGTAAGCTCACGCGGGTCTTCCGCTTGCTTATAGCCTACCTGACTAAAGAAGGCTGAAAAACCATAGTAGTCATCC
>CAITIF010000409.1 GCA_903892365.1 uncultured Pirellula sp.
ATGATCGAAGAGACACCGTGGCTGAATGATGCTCAAAAGGAATCGGAAGCCCGACGCAATGTGGGACTTCTTTTTGAAGAAAACAGATTGGCACTTGAGCTTACCAAGGCCATGAAGCAGCTGACGGAAATGCAACGCGAGAACGGCATGTGGCCTTGGTTTCCGGGCGGACCTGATAACGAATACCTTTCGTTGTACATTGTGACGGGGTTTGGCAGGCTGAAGAATTTGAAGGTAGAGATCGATGAAACACCTGCCTTACGAGCCATCGAGCGCCTGGATGGATGGATGCGCGAAATGCATGACCGAATCCAACGCGATGCCAAGGATCCGGAAACGAACCATCTTTCTACCACGATCGCGCTGTATCTTTACGGTCGAAGCTTCTTCTTGGAAACCATGCCCATTGCCGATAATAACCGGACTGCGGTCGAATACTGGAAGCGACAGGCGGCCAAATATTGGCTTGCGATTGGCAATCGTCAGTCTCAAGCCCACATCGCGTTAGGTCTCAAGCGGATGGGTGATTTGACGACCGCCAAATCGATCGTCGCGAGCTTGAAAGAGCGATCGGTATCCAACGAAGAGATGGGGATGTTTTGGCGCGACACCGAGAACTCTTGGTGGTGGTACCATGCCCCGATCGAATCCCAAGCATTGATGATCGAGGCCTTGGACGAGGTTACCGATGACTCTGCTGCCGTCGAAGATTGCAAGGTCTGGCTGCTCAAGCAAAAGCAAACGCAGAACTGGAAAACCACGAAGGGGACAGCCGACGCGGTTTACGCCATTCTTTTGCGAGGATCAAACTTGCTCAGCTCCGACGCACTAGTGGAAGTGTCCTTGGCGGGGGAAAAGATTGTCCCGAAGGGAATCGAAGCCGGGACAGGATTTTATTCCCAGCGATTCTCCGGTAACGAGGTGCGTTCCGAAATGGGCGCCGTCACGCTGAAAAAAGTGGACGACGGAGTCGCCTGGGGCAGTCTTCATTGGCAGTATTTGGAAGACATCAGCAAGATCACCCCTCATGACGGCACGCCGCTTCAGCTAGAAAAGAAGCTCATGAAACGAACGCTTACGAAAACCGGTCCAGTCCTCGAATCGATCGAGCAGAGTCCGTTAGCGGTCGGCGATGAAGTGGTTTGCCGAATCGTGTTGCGATCCGACAGAGACATGGAATACGTTCATCTGAAGGATTATCGAGGAAGCGGCACGGAGCCGGTCAATGTCCTTAGCCAGTACAAGTTTCAAGACGGCTTGGCGTATTACGAGAGCACTCGAGATACCGCTTCGCACTTCTTTATCGATTACTTGCCCAAAGGCACGTATGTGTTCGAATACTCCATTCGCATTCAGCACGCGGGCAAGTATCCATCAGGGATAGCCAATATCGAATGCATGTATGCCCCCGAGTTCAACAGTCACTCCGAAAGCATCATGATGGAAGTTCGTTAAGCCGCAGGCGGCGCCCTACCGTAGTGGACGAGGCTACGAGGCCCCGCCTTCGTAGTGGACGAGGCTACGAGGCCTTCCCTCGCGTCACCTATTCTCAAATCGTCCCGAACACCGAACACCGAACACCGAATGTCGAATGTCGAATGTCGAAGCAGCTTTTGCCTTCCTTCGGAATTCGACATTCCTGATTCGGCATTCGACATTCAAATAAAATCAAAAACAGATGGCAGCGGGCGGTAGCACGCGGTCGCGGAAACTCGATTCGCAGTCGTGATTACTGCGGATTTTCCGGAATAGCGGCTTCTTCTTTTGGCCCTGGACCCCCACCTTTTTTGCCTTTCCATGAAACGCATGGTGCGAGCAAGTTATCCATGTCATTATTGGCTGGTGACAGGTCGTTCTCTTTGGTTGGCAATTCCGTATTCACCGCCTGCGTCCCTTCGTGGAAGATTTTAGTTCTTTCGAGGAGCTTTCCAGTTGCTCGATCTTGCACTGCATGAATTCTCACTTAGAACGCAATTCGGCCCGTAAGGAAGCGATCATCGCGTCGGTTATGAAGGATGAGTTTTGGTTCGAAGAAGCCACTTGGCTGTTCTCGGGGACTTCCGGCAACAAAGCCTAAGCTGCAATGGGTACTTCTTCCAGAATGACTAACAACAAAGAAATATCTGCAACACCCGACGTGGTCACTGGCCGAACGGTCAGGTTGATGGTCGTAAAGTGCCGGTTGCTCTAATGCTTAAACCAGGGCAGGAAACGGTGGTTCGAGTTCCATCGGCTTTTTAAGACCGGACGTTAGTTCATACCGCAAAGGCCATTCCCGGCTCGACAAGTTCGGGCATGCCCGTAAAGAAGGCTTCGAATGCAGCCAGTCCTCCTGCGGATGCTCCGATCCCTACAACGGGAAAACTGGGGGTTTGCAATTCAGCAGCGGAACTTGAATCAATGGGTTCGTGGACCATACACAGACTGCATTTCCTTCAAAAGAAGTCTAGTCCGGATGGTTTTGGTGACTGCTTTGCAACTTGCTAAACTGCGATCTCCACACATTGGATTGTGCGCTTGAAAAAATCCAAGAATAGGTACCATCGACCCAAGGAGCCCAGAGAAACAATCTCTTTAGACCGGCCCGGAAAAATCAAAGAGACTATTTGTGCCAAGGGCACTGGGCAAATGGCATCAGCTTCGTGATGGCTGAGACGCTACTTCGCTAGCAATTCGGCCCTGCGAGAAAATCGTTCCTTCAGATGATTGACGACTTCGTTGGCCGAAGTTGTGTCGAAAGAATCTTTTGAGAGTCGCGAGATTTCGTGCTGGAGCTTGTCCACAACCGCGACGAGGTCGTTATCCAGTTCTAGGACTTTTTTGAGTTTGGACTCGTCCACTTTGGAGGATTCGAACCAGGAAGAATAGCCCTCCACAGCCGCTCGAATTTTTGATTGGGCAAGTTCGATCGAGCTACGAAGCTTTTCCGCTTGAGTGATGGCGTGAAAGTTGCCACCGTCCAACAGTCGTGTGGCCAACGC
>CAITIF010000410.1 GCA_903892365.1 uncultured Pirellula sp.
AAAAGTTAGCTGAAAGAAATTCTTCCAAATTCAAGATCTGTCGGTTGTAACTTCTGTGACATTCTAAAATGACTGTTCGCTTTAGGAATTCATACTTTCGCTCGATTCCACCTAACAATTCGTGCACCGAAAATCGTCGCATGGGTCACTTTTGCCAAGACGGTCTGTTGGTTGAATTAACTGCCAAATGCATTTCGTTTATCAGTCAGACGAAGACAGTACGCTACGGTCATAAAATGCCTTCATTGATGTCTCCTTATCCGTTTTTGCGCCACGACCATTCCAAACCTTTAGAATTACAGACTGCTTTTCCTGTTTGTTTGGCGAGTGAACTCAACTGGAATCGATGTCGACGAAACCCCCGGAGCATGGATTGTGACGGTGTTCAAGGATGGAATTTATCGTAGGAATAAGTAGATGAAGAGTGGATTCTCGCGTCTTTCGGTTGCCTTGTTGGCACCCACAATTCAGTTTGGACTGTTGAATTTATGTTCCAATGTGTGTGCGCAACAGGAATCAGTCGCTCCGACGCCGGAGTACTTCGAGAATCCTACCGACGAAGAAAACACCTCCTCGCCTGCCACACTTCCTCTTCCACAACACCCAGGCCGATTGCCAGAACCACCCGCGAGTAGCCTTCCTAAAGAATCACAACCTAACCGTGCCGAGCGTCCCCAAAAACCTGTCTCCGCTCGTCGCACCACTTCGATGCTAATACCTGGGCGGCCCAGCAGAAACCTTCCGCCGCCAGGCTTTCCCGAAGCAGGCGGTTCCGATGCCCTGGAAGCCGAGTCAGGCTCATTAGAAGCCGAAGAGACTGTAGGACTGCTGGGGTTTCTTCCTCACCAATTTTGCAACGGGGGGCTTTCATTCGAATGCATTTACACCGGCGAGACTTTTACCAAAGCGCGCGGAGGTATCACTTCTGGACGTCCTACCAACTACCGAAGCAACCTAGATTTGGTCGGAATTCTCGACACCGAAAAAATGGGTTGGTGGGACAACGGTCGTTTCTTTGTCTATGGGCAAAATGTAAGCGGCAGACCATTGTCTGCAACTGAGGTGGGAGATGTACAACTGTTCAGCAATTTAGATTCCACGATCAACGAAACAGAGCGTCCCTCCTTTACAACGGTAGCAGAATACTGGTACGAACATTTCCTACTCGATAACCGAATGCGACTCAAAGTGGGCAAGCAAGATGCTAACGCAGACTTCGCACTAAGCGACCTCGGTGGCGATTTCGTGCACTCGTCGTTCGGATTTCCGCCAATGATCCCGTTTCCAACCTTTCCAAGCCAGGCATTAGGAATCGCATCGTTTTACAACGTAACCGAAACCGTCGCGTTAGGATTCGGTGTCTACGACGGTACGTTGCCTTCGGGACCGCAAGGCGTACGGTGGGGTTTCGATACTCTCGGGCAAAATGGAGCCATCTCGCTGTACCAATTGGAGTTCAAACCACAACTGGGACCCAATGGTGAACTGCCAACCACGATTCGCACCGGTTATTGGTACCATTCCAGCAATGAATCTTGGGTTGAATTCGATGATGTTCCAGACCCACGGACCTTCCGACGCAATTACGGTTGCTACACCTCGATCGATCAGATGATTTGGAAAGAAGAATTCGGCTGCGATAATGATCAGGGACTTGGGGTCTTTTTCCAATTCGGCTGGGCTCCAAGCAATCGAAATCTTTTGACTGAGTATTACGGCGGAGGCTGAGTTTATAAAGGCCTTTTACCCGATCGCGACGAGGATTTGCTAGGGCTTGGTATCGCGAGTGCTAGATTCAGCGACCATTTCCGAGCCGCAAATGCTGAAGTTGCTAACGAGATTACTCCCTCCGAAACAGCGATCGAGATATTCTACAAAGCTATTATTGGCAAGAGCTTGTCCCTGCAACCAGATATTCAGTACATAGCAAACCCTGGTGGACAATACAAAGACGCGTTGCTACCTGGTCTGCGATTCGAAGCGATTTTCTGAGCGAGACACCAAGCGAAAGTCTTATTTGACAATCGCCCCTTGGCTTAAACGCAACAATCGATTTTTCTCGTCGGAGATCAGCCAAGGATCAATCTTAACAGGGCGAAACGCTAAATGTGGTTTGCCTTGCGCAATGGCTTCTTGAATATTCAAAACGACTTCCAAATCCTCCTTCAGTTCTGCAATGGTCTTTTTGACAGGCACAAGTCCACCACGATTGTCTTTGCGATCCTTTTCGAGTTGGGCAAGCTGAGTGCGCAAGATTGCGTTTTCATTATCGATCTCTTGACGACGCTTTTGCAGCTGGGCTCGTCGATTCGAATCCAGTTTATTCCATTCCGCCAAACTCTTTTGATACGCTTTGTAGAGAGATAGCTGGCTATTGTAGGATGCCATCTGAGACTGAAAAATGGCATCGCGTTCTGTTTCGACATCCCAGCTCGGACGCCTTTCCTGAATCTGGTACTCGATCAATTGTCCATTAACGATACTAGTCACCCATCGAATCTGAAAAAGATCGACGAAAATCCACTCACGTATAGGGGCTATGGGCGCAGCCATGGGCAAAGGCTGGCCGGCTGTTGGCGTAGCCCATTCCTGTTCAAATTGACGAAGCCGTTCACGATTGGAGGCCAAATCCAAACGGACTGATCTCGTTGCGGAGCTATTCTCAGCCGCGATGTCACGTCTCTCTTGAAGCTCCCCGTTCAGATCGAATTCCAACTGTCGTAATTGCAGATCCAGCTCAAGCCGGATCTTTTCCAGACCGTCATCGCCAAGCTCTCGATGCTTCGCCATAAATGCTTCCACTCGCCCAGCTTTCTGCTTGGCCAACTCAAACTGATTGCGAAACGCTTCGCTCAAGGCCACTTCCGAGGAAGCCAATAAAGTCTTCCTTGCTTTGAGTAGAACTTCGTTCGGAATCGGCGATTTGGCTTCGGGGCCCTCAATCGTTCCGATGATTTCACCCAACCATTGGCAATACGACTTTCTGACCGCAAGCGATATCGAGTTCCGTTGCGTTGCATCCACCAACGCGGCAAACAACTTGTTGGCAAGTTCGACGTCTTCCAAGTTGATAGCACAAAGCAATTTCGCTTTGCCATTGGTTGATCGAGTGACACCTCCCCACTGAGTCTCATTCGCATGCTGAAGTGTTTGGGACGCAGCCTTGAAGTCTTGAGTACGAATTTGCTGTAAAGCAAGCGCGGTGCTTGCGAGCGAGTTACTGGGATCCTCTTGGAGCGTTTTTTCAAGGAATGGCAACACCCAATCCTGCTCCTTAGTGTTGGGGGAATCCAAAGTCTTCAGAGCATCCAAGACGGTTCGCTTGTTAGAACTAATCTGGACAACATTTAATTCCTGAGCGTAAATCGTCCGTTCAGCTACGGCTAAAAAAAGAACTAAAACAAAGAAAAACGCTTGCGGTAGTTGGAGAATCATAAAAACACTTTGCAATCTTCACTAAATGCTTAACGATCTCGAAGTGAGTTAAAGTAGTCTCGCTGCTGATCCCGCTGGGCTTTTGGCAGAGCCATGTTTTCAATCGCATCGGGGTCGTCTGGAGTTCCATTGAGTACACTTTCACGAATTTCCTCTTTCGTGACACCCTTGCGATTTGGCCCCCCCACTTTCCCGCCAAACGAGGTCTCACCTTTCTTCATTTGGTCGCGGACTTGAGAATCAAATTGCTTGACACCGGTCTCTGATTCTTCGCGTTCGCCTTGCCCTTTTCCTTCACCCTTCGCATTTTTACTGGGCTTACCTTCTTTGTCCCCCTTTCCGGAACACGATGAACACCCCTCACCATTGCATTCACTGCAAGCGGAAGATTTCTTGGCCGCTTGAAGCTCGTTGGCCAATTCTTCCATCTCTTGCAAGGACTCTTGATCTTCCGCCATTTGCTCTAGCTCTGCTTGCAGTTCCTCGAGCGCCTCTTTGGCACCTTCCGAGTCACCTTGCTCCATAGCTTTTTGAGCTTTCTCCATTTGCTTCTTTACTGCGTTAGCAACCTCACCCTTTTTGGCGGCGGCTTGCATTTGGTCGAACTTCTTTTGCAGCTTCGAGACGGCTTCCGAGTCTCCTGACTTCATTGCCTTGTCGAGCTCTTTCTTCGTATCCTCCATAGCTTGCTTTTGCTGTTCCGAAGATTTCTCGATTGCCTTTTGCATCTGCTCCAATTGCTTTGCCAGCTGTTGCTTTTGCTCTTCCGTCAGCTTGTCGGATTTCATTTGCTCCAGCATCCTCTCAAGTTCTTTGCCGGCTTTGTCCAAGTCACCTTCCTTCAAGGCGTTCATCATTTTGTCAGCGGGCCCCTTGTCCATTTGCTTCAGATTTTCCATCGCCTTCTTGAGGTTATCCGATCCTCCTAGAGCTTCCTTTCGTTGCTCCACTTCTTTCTTGATTTCATTAAAGTCCGCTAAAAGCTTCTTGGAATCCAAGGTTTCTGACTTCTGCAAATCCTCAAGCTTCTTTTCAATTTTTTTGAATTCATCTGCAGCCTCCTGAAGCCCCTTTTCCTCCA